>NZ_NHPE01000127.1:0-57905 GCF_002252895.1 Halorubrum sp. Eb13
CCGGCGCGGGCGGAGCCGCGCCGGCCCGCCGCCTCCCTCGCGCACGCACCTCGCGGCCGCCGAGGGCGGCCGCTCGGCGGCGCGCGCCTTCCGCACTGCCGAGGCTCTAGTTATAAATGGTCGGCGTCGGCCGCGGCGGAACCGGTCCGCGAACGATACGTTGATACGTCGACCGCCGGTAGCAGACGAGACGATGGACGACCGGACGCGCGAGTACCTGAAGGGGCGGTTCGGCGACTACTACCGCCGCGCCTCGCCGTCGCTCCCGCCGGACGCGAACCTGCGCGAGTGGGGCCACATCCCGTGGACGCCCGGCTCCGGGACGACGATGGTCCGCCACCAGTCGCTGTTCGACCTCGGCGACGTCGACACGTTCTTCGCGGACAACGCGCCCCGGCACGCCTACTTCTCGGCCGCGCGCTACGACGACCCCGGCGCCTCGACGATGTCGAAGAAGGGGTGGCGCTCCGCCGACCTGATCTTCGATCTCGACGCCGACCACCTCCCGGGAGTCGACCCCGAGACCACCTCGTACCCGGAGATGCTCGCGGAGTGCAAGGAGGCCCTCCTGCGGCTGCTCGACTTCCTCAACGACGACTTCGCCTTCGACGACCTCACCGTCGTCTTCTCCGGCGGGCGCGGCTACCACGTCCACGTCCGCGACGAGAGCGTGCGGGGGCTCGACAGCGAGGCGCGCCGAGAGATCGTCGACTACGTGCGCGCGATCGACCTCGACACGGAGGGCCTGATCCGGACGGTCTCCGAGCGCGGCACGACGAAGCGCGTGCTCCGCACCGAGGGCGAGTGGGGCGCCCGCGTCCACGAGGCGCTCGTCGAGTACGCCGACGACCTCCGCGACATGGACGAGGACGCGGCCCGCGAGCGCCTCATGGAGCTGGACGGGATCGGCGAAGGGCGCGCGGAGACGATCCTCGGCGCGTTCGACCGCAACCCGACCGCCGTCCGCGAGGGCAACGTCGAGGCCGGCGGCCCGGGCGTGCGCCGGCTCGTCTCCGCGCTGGCGTCGCGCGCGGCCGCGACCGACACCGCCCCGATCGACGAGCCGGTCACCACCGACACGCGGCGGCTCATCCGGCTTCCGGGGACGCTCCACGGCGGCTCCGGGCTCGTCGTCACGCCGATCGAGCGCGACGACCTCGCCGACTTCGACCCGCTTCGGGACGCGGTGCCGGACCGGTTCGTCGGCCGCGAGATCCGGATCGAGAGCGACGTCGATCGGACGGTAGAATTAAACGGCGAGCGCGTTAGAGTTGAATCCGGTAGAAACACCGTTCCCGAGTTCGCCGGGGTCTTCCTCATGGCCCGCGGCGAAGCCCGGAAGGCACCCGAACAATGAACCTCGACGAGCTCAGATCGGCCCAAGCGAAGGAACGCCGCAAGGACAGCCTCCAGCACCTGCGGGACTCCTTCTACGACGACGTGGCCGCCTACGTCGCCGACCTGCGCGCGGCCCGCGACCGCCGCGCCGAACAGGTCGACAAGCCGTTCTCCGACGACGACGTCCGCCGCCTCTCCGACGAGGTCGAGACGGCCGAGGAGGTCGCCGAGGCGCTGTACGAGCGCCGCGTCGGCAAGGTCGTCAAGCTCGCGTCGTTCGCCGCGGCCGACATGCCGGTCGACGCTGACGGCATGACGACCGAGGAGCGGAAGCTGTTCGACGACCTCGTCGACCGCATCGGTGAGAACAAATCGCGCGTGCTCGACGTGCTCTCCGGCGAGGTGTCGGTGGACCAGTCCGCGTCCGGATCGGCGTCCGGAACGGGGCCCGATCTCGAACCGGCGTCCGCGCCCGACGGTGCCCGGGCGGAGCGGGGGCCGACGGAGAGCGCCGCGCCCGACGCTCCCGAGGAGCCGGCGCCGCCCGCGCCGGACCCGGAGCCCGCCGATCGGTCGAACCCCATCGAACAGGCGGACGCGGCCGAAGACGAGTCTGGCGGGGTCGCCGACGCGCTCGCCGGCGCCATGGGCGGCGGGGACGACGAGGTCGCCGACGCGCTCGACGCGACGCCCGGCGAGACGGCGGAGTCGTCCGACCTGCCCCCGACCGACGCGCCGGAGCGCAACGCGAACGACGTCGCCGGCGACGGCGCCACCACCGACGGCGGCCCGACCGCGGTCCCGACGGAGCCCGCGCCTCCCGGAGCGCCCGGCGGCGACGGACGCGCGGCCGCGGACGACGTCGGTTCGACCGACGAAACGGGCGCGTCTCCCGGAGCCGAGTCGACCCGCGCGGCCGAGTCGGTCGACGACGACCGCGCGACCGTCCGTATCACCCGCGACATCGGCGCCATCTTCGGCGTCGACGAGCGGGAGTACGACCTCGCGAGCGAGGACGTCGTGACCCTCCCCGTCGAGAACGCGGCGCCCCTCGTCGAGCGGGACGCCGCGGAGCGGCTCGACTGACCCCCGTCGATGGGCGGTGACGCCGCGGCAGGTGTCTCGGACGCCGAGACGACCGCCCGAGTCCGGGCTCTCGGCGCGGCGGCGACGCTCCTCGCGCTCGGCGGCATCGCGGCCGCGGTCCTCCTCAACCCGACGTTCTCGTGGACGAGCGACGCGCTCTCCGACCTGGGGGTCCGCGATCCGAGCGCGCCCGTCTTCAATTGGGGGCTGATCTTCGGCGGCGCCGTCGGCGTCGGGTACGCGGTCGAACTCGGGCGGGCGCTCGGCGGTCGGACCGGCGCGCTCCGCGCGGCCGTCCTCGCGATCGCGATGGTCGCGATGGCCGGCGTCGGCGCCTTCGACCTCATGGAACCGCTCCACGGCCCGTCGGCGATCGGCTTCTACGGCCTCGTCACCGTCGCCTTCGCCGTCGACGGGGTCGTTCGGAGGGCGACCGCGACTGGGCGGGCGACCCTCGCGTTCGTCCCGGTCCACGTCGCGGTCTGGGCGACGTTCCTCGCGGGGTGGTGGCCGGTGACGGGGCTCGCACTGCCGGAGCTCCCGGGCGCGCTCGTGCTCGCGGCGTGGGTGTGGATCCTCGGGCCGGCGCCGGTCGTCGGAGCGGTCGCGGCACGGTTCGACGGCGTCGGGGGCGACGGTAGCACCGGAGGCAGCGAGACCGACGAGCACTAACGCCGCGGGCGGCTATCTATCGGCGATGGAGGTCGAGTTCCTCGGCGGCGCCCGCGAGGTCGGTCGGAGCGCGGTCCTCGTCGACGACGCGCTGCTCCTCGACTACGGCCTGTTGACCGCGGACCCCCCGCAGTACCCGGTCCGCGACCCCGAGCCCGACGCGGTCGTCGTCTCGCACGGGCACCTCGACCACGCCGGCGCGGTGCCGGCCCTGCTGAAGGGCGACCGGCGGCCGGCGGTCCACTGGACGCCGCCGACCGCGGACCTGACGCGAACGCTCGCGCGCGACACGCTCAAACTCCACGGCAACAGCCCGCTGTGTCCCTTCTCCGAGGAGCACGTCGCGCGGGTCGGCGAGGTCGAGGAGCGACACGCCTACCGAGAGCCGTTCCCCGTCGAGGCGGGGGGGACGGAGTACGAGGTGACGCTGTTCGACGCGGGACACATCCCGGGGTCCGCGCACGTGGTCGTCGACGACGGCGACGATCGACTGCTGTACACCGGCGACTTCCACACCGACGACCAGCGGCTCGTGTCGGGGACGACGGCGCGGCCCGACGCCGACGCCGTGATCTGCGAGTCGACGTACGCGGACGTGACCCACGAGGACCGCCGCGCGGTGGAGGACCGCTGGGCCGAGAGCACGGAGACGACGATCTGGGAGGGCGGGACCGTCGTCGCGCCGGCGTTCGCGATCGGGCGGACGCAGGAGATCATGCTCGTCGCCGAGGCGAACGGCCTCACCCCCTACGTCGACGGGATGGGGGTCGAGGTGACGCGTTTGGTCCGTCAGTATCCCGAGTTCCTGCGCGACCCCGAGGCGCTCCGCCGCGCCAAGGGCGCCGCGCGCTTCGTCACCGGCCGCGACGGCCAGCGCGAGCGGATCGCCGCCGACAACGAGCTGATAATCACCACGTCGGGGATGCTCGCGGGCGGTCCGGTCCACTCGTACCTCCCGAAGATCCGGGGCAGCCCGGCGAACCTCGTGACGCTGACGGGGTATCAGGTCGAGGGGACGCCGGGCCGCGAGCTCCAGGAACACGGGCGGCTCGAGATAAACGGCCAGGTGCGTCCCGTCAGCGCCAGGGTGGAGTCGTACGACTTCTCCGCGCACGCCGATCGCGAGGGACTGGAGTCGTTCCTCGAGTCGTACCGCGGCGCGCGGGTGCTGGTGAACCACGGCGACCGCTGCGAGGCGTTCGCCGAGGACCTCCGCGCGGACGGGTTCGACGCGAGCGCGCCCGAGATCGGGGAGCGGGTGGAGCTGTAGAAGCGGTCAGTCGTCGCTTTCGTCGACGACGGACGTGTTCGACACGGTCGCGGCGTCCAGCGGAACGTCGGTGAAGCGGACGCCGCGCCCCGCTTCGGGGTCAGCGTGTTGCTCTCCGTTCCATCCCGGGTGGAAGAACGCGACCCCTCGATCGGGGAGTTCGACGGCCGCGATCCGCTCGTTCGAGACGCCGGGAAGCTGCGACTGCACCGGCTTCGAGGTGTTCAGGCGGTCGACCGTCACGGACCGGATCGGTCCCTCGGGGCCGCCCTCGCCCGGATTCGCCGCCGTGAGCCAGACGGTCGCCTCGACGGTCGCGTTCCGCCCTTCCACGTCGACGAACGCGTTTCCGACGCCCGTGTACCGGACTCCCGTCACCGTCGGTCCCGTCGGCACGCAGGTCACGGTGTGGGTGCGGTCCAGCGAGACGCTGACCCCGCCGCCGTTCGCGTCGACCTCGAACGCGAGCGGGACCGCCTCTCGCTCCGGACAGCGCAGCGTGACGTCGACCGCGGCGGCGCTCCCCCGCTCCAGCGACGAGGGCGGCTCGACCGACTCGATCGTCGCGTCCGTCGCTCCGGGGTCCGCGATCGAGACGTCGACGTCGAACTCGCCGAGGTCGCCGCCGAACCGGTTCCGGTACTCGACGACCGGCACGGACTCGCCGTCGCGGACCTCGTCGGCGAGCGGCTCGTAGCCCAGGTACGCGCTCGCATCGTCCGTCACGTTGACCGCGAGCCCGCGGTCGGCCTCCATCGCGGTGAATCCCACGGTGCCGATCACCAGCCCGACGGCCGCCGCGAGTACGAGCACGAGGCTCAGCGTCCGGAGGGCGCTCGCGTCGGCCGTCGGCGTCCGGGCGGTCGCGCTCATGTGCCCTCGGAGAGCTCGGGCGGTTTCTCGGAGTTCCCGAGGCGCGCTCGGCGGCCGACGACGCGGTGGGCGGCGGCGGAGATCCCGAAGGCGGTGGCGGTGAACGCCCCCACGTCGATCGCGTCGAGCCCCGCGAACCCCGGCGTTCCGGTCGCGACGGCGGCGAGGAGCGAGACGGCGACGCCCGCGAGCCCGACGTAGTAGAGGCTCCACGGGATCTCCCGGCTGCGGAGGACCTCGACGTAGATGTCGAGTTCCTCCAGCTCGGGCGTCGGCTCGACGAGGTTCGCCTCCTCGTCGACCGTCACCACGTTCTTCTCCTCCAGCTTCGGGAGGTGCGTGCGCCGGAGCGTGCTGTACACGTTCCGGCGGTCCTCGTACCGGACCGCCTCCGGGTCGACGTCGCGCTCCCACGCGGTGACGTGCACGGAGAGCTCGGCGACGTCGATCGGCTCCTCCGCGCGCTTGAGCGCGTGGATGACGAAGCGGCGCCGCCTGTTCGACAGCACCTCGAAGACCTCGTCCTCGGACAGTTCACCTCCGTTTCGGCTCGATTCGTTCGTCGTGGCAGCGGTCGATGTCATCGATGTGAGCACCCTGGTTCCCCGCCGGCGGATCTCCCTCCTCGAACCGGCGATTTTCGCTTGTAACGTGTGCGAGATACTACCATAAATGAGTAGGATAGTTAACCTGTCAATGTCTGTTTTCTGTTAGGAACAGGCGATGATCGGCGGTCAGACGGGCGACACCTGAATCCGGTACGAACGTCCGACCGGATCTTCAGGGAGTCGTTGAACGTCTAATCCACTCCCTGAAGCGAATTAGGAGCTCTTTATCGATGTTTCGGGGCGACGCGCGACGGGCGACGAGGAGCGCCCGAAGCGCATCGAGCCGCGCGAGTCACGCAACGAGGAGTACATGCAAACATGTCGAGAATATCATAACGAAGTACCACCACCCGTATGGATTATCCGAGCGCTCCCGGCCCGGACGTCCGGGTTGCGGGGGTGCGCCAACACAGGTGAGATACGATATGGAACGACGCAAATTCGTGATCGGTCTTGGATCGCTCGCTGCCGGCGGGGCAGCTGCAACTGGTACCGGCGCGCTTAGTTCTACCGCAGCAGACCGGACGGCCACCGGTGAGATCGTGGCTGATGACGAGGCATACATTCGGCTTGTCCCCTACGGCGAAAACTCAGAGTTCGCCTCTCAGGAGAACGGACAGCTCGTTCTCAATTTCGGTGACGGAGGGGAAAACGCTCCGCTTAACAACCAGGGGAAATCTAACGGACTGGGCCTGAATGCCGACTCAGTCAACGAGTTTGACAGCGTGTTCCGGATTACCGCCAATGATAATGGCGGCGCCTTTGATGTTTGGGTCGAGAGTAACAGCGATCACCTGAGTTTCTATTGGAGTAATAAAAAGAGCGGCGCGGCGACAAAACAGAACTCGATCGAACTCGAAGCGGCCTCAGGTGCCAATACGAGCGTCAACGTCGGTGTGAGGATCGACCTCGATGACGTGGACCAGCCACAGACGGTCCTAAACGGGAACGATAACTTCACCATCCACGCGGAAGACGCGGACGAATAGCCAGTAGAACTGTCGGATCCGCTTCGCATTACACTTTTGAAGTTGTACGCTACATGCCGTGTATATCTCCTCGTTCGAGACCGACTCTCCGGGAACTTCCTGTGATTAAAACGGTGAAAAGGGGTTTCCTAGTCAAAATCACGCCATTTCTCACACCGCGCGCACTGAATTGACTGAGCGGTGCACTCCATCAAGTAGGGGCGAAAAAAGTGACCACCCGACGTCAAACGCGGACCGCTACGCCCCGCCGTCGGTGTACGCCCAGTCGTCGAGCACGCGCTCGGCGGTCGCGTCCGCCTCGGCCGGCGTGACCCGGTTGCCGGCGACGACCTCGTCGGCGAGGTCGCAGGCGAGGTCGTACACGGCCGCGCCGTCGGCGCGCTCGGCGACGCGCTCGAAGGTCGGCCGGTAGCCGGCGGCCGTCCGCTGTCCGGTCTCGTCGAGGGAGGCGTCGATCGCGTACTCGAGCTGACGGACCGCTTCTGCTGGTTCCATACACACGTGATCGCGTGCTTCGCACTTAAGTGTACTCGGATTCAGAATTGAGTTAATACTCTCGCGGCGACCGGGCCTCCGCGGCGGCGGAGCCGCGGGACCGGGGTCGTCGATCGACGTTTATAGGCGTCGTGGCGCCCCAGAACGTTCATGACCGACGCAGACGAGCGGGCGGCCGTCGCCGAGCGCGCGGCCCGGGCGGGCGGCCGCGTGGCGCACGACCACTTCCGGAGCGACATCGCCGTCGAGAGCAAGGGCGAGGACGACGTGGTGACGGAGGCCGACCGGGCCGCCCAGCGCACCGTGATCGAGTCGATCCGCGACTCGTTCCCGGACGACGCGTTCGTCGGCGAAGAGGAGGACGAGCGCAAGACCGTCCCCGACGAGGGCGCGTCGTGGGTGATCGACCCCATCGACGGCACGCACAACTACGTCCGGGACATCCGGATGTGGGGCACCGCGGTCGCGGCCGTCGTCGACGGCGAGCCCGTCGCGGCCGCCACGGTCTGCCCCGCGCTCGGCGACGTGTACACCGCCGACGGCGACGGGGCGTACCGCAACGGCGACCCGATCGCGGTCAACGACGTCGCCGACCCGCACCGGGCCGCCGTCAGCCCGACGCTGTGGTGGGACCACGACGCGCGCGACGAGTACGCCGCCGCCTGCGAGGCGATCGTCCGGCGGTTCGCCGACATGCGCCGGTTCGGCGCCGCGCAGGTCGTCCTCCCCACCGTCGCCGCGGGCGGGCTGGAAGGCGTCGTCTCGAACCTGCGGGCGAACCCCTGGGACTCGGTCGGCGGGGTCTTCATGATCCGACAGGCCGGCGGGCGCGTCACCGACCTGGAGGGGAACCGCTGGCGACACGACTCGACGGGGCTCGTCGCCTCGAACGGGAGCCTCCACGACGAGGTGCTCGCCGCCGCGCGCGAGATCGAGGATTTGGACTGAGGCCGGTTGCTTATAAATAATCGAAGCGGTGGCGCGCGCCTCCGAGCGGGCCGATGGCCCGCGAGGAGCGCGTGCGAGGGAGTCGGACCGGCGCGACCGCGCCGGTCCGACGAGGCTGGGGAGGCGTGAGGCTGCGGTGCGGGGTGGGACTCAAAGGGGCAGCCGGGAGGGCGAAGCACGGCGACGGAAGCACCGCAGGAACGAGCGCAGCGAGTGACGAGGAGCGCACCGAGCCGCGCGAACCCTCCCGGCTGGGGCTTTGGAGGTGTTCACCGGTGATCCAGTATCGATCACGTACAGCCGAGGGTTCAAATCCGACGCCGCCGAACGCCGCGACATGTACGCGGTCGTCGGCTGCAACGAGTGCGCGGCCATGTGGCTCCTCTCTGACCCCCGGACCAGCGACAGCGCGACCTGCCCGCGCTGCGGGAAGACGCACCGGACGGCGAAGCTCAAGCGGTTCTTCGAGTCTGAGGACCGGGCGGCGGCCCGCGAGGCCCGGGCCGCCCTGCTCGCGAAGAAGCGGGACGAGAGCGCGGCGTTCGCCGAGATCGACCACGTCTCGGAGCTCGAACGCGCCGTCGACGACGCCGGGGTCGGCGACCGGGAGTACCTCGAGGCGAGCGGGATCGACGCCGACGCCGTCGACGAGGCCGGCGCCCGCGCCGAGGGCGGCGGGTCGAGTTCGCGGACGCGGACCGAACTCGTCCGCGACGCGGTCGAGGCCGCCGCGGAGCCGACCGAGGAGAACGTCGTCGCGCACGCGAGCGAGCGCGGCGTCCCCGCCGAGACAGCCCGCGAGATCCTGACGAGGCTGACCCGACGGGGAGAGCTCTCCGAGTCGCGGGGCCGGTACAGGGTGGTGTGAACCGGCCGCGGCGGCGGTCGGCGACGCGGTCGAGCGGTCCGAACTCGACAAAGCACTTATATCGCCGGTTTGACGTTCGGCGTATGGACACGCGAACTGCCCTCCTGGCGGCCGCGGCCGCGGTGCTCGTCGTGAGCGCGGTCGGGGTCGTCGCCGCGCCGGACGCCCTCGACGATCCCCGCGAGGAGAACGAGCGCCCCGGCGACGTCCGTATCGCCGGCATCGTCGTGTCGCCGGGCGAGGTGCGCGGCGAGACGGCCGAACTCCGGCTCGGCGTCGACCTCCGGCACCGGGGGCCGGCCGTCGAGAACGTCACCGTGCGCCACCGCGCGATCGGCGCCGACTCGGGACTGCTCGTCGACGAGACGACGGTCGACGTCGGCGAGGTCGACGGCGGCGGCGAGCGGACGATCAACGGCTCCGTCGACGTGGAGCGCGCGGGCGGCTACCGGATCGAGACCGCCGTGTTCGCCGACGGCGAGCGCGTCGAGACGCGGACGACCCGCGTCGGCGGCGTGGCCGCGCTCACGCCCGACTACGCCGACACGCGGGTCGGATTCACCGACGGGAACGTCTGGCCGACGGTCGCGGTGAGCGTGCGCGAGGCGGACAACGCCACCGCGACGCTGTCGGTCTCGGTCTCGGTGACCAACCGCGGCGACGCGGCCTCCGACCCCCTCGATCTCCGGCTGTTGATGCGGCAGGCCGAGTCGAACGTGATCGCCGACGAGGCCCGGGAGACCGTCGGGTCGGTCCGGCCCGGCAGGACCGAAACGGTGACGACCACCGTCGAGGTGCCCGCGAACTACAACTACTACGTCGACGCCGCGCTGTGGAGCGACGACGTCCTCATCGACGAGACGCAGGGCGTCGCCAACCTGAACCCGCGAGAGACGATCGACGCCGACGAGAGCGTCGAGGAGGTGGAGTTCTCGGTGGAGGACTTCGCGGACGGCGGTGCGGGCGGCGACGACGGCGCCGACGGTGAGCGGCCCCGCGACGACGGGAGCACCGACGACGGCACGCCGGGCTTCGGCCCGGTCGCCGCGCTCGCCGCGCTCCTCGCGGCGGCGCTGTACGCCCGGAGGCGACCATGACCGACGACGAGCGCCCCGGCCCGGCGGAGGGCGAACGGACGACCGAATTCGACGACGACCGACCCGCGACCGACCGCGACGACGACCGACCCGCGACTCAACCCATGACCGACACCGACGACGACACGACCGAACCGGGCGAACCGATCGCGGCAGCCGGATCGAGCGACGAGGGGATCGGGCGGCTTCCGACCGAGCGCCTCCGCGGGATCCTCGACCGCGTCGGCCTCGCGGCGCTCGTGCTCCTGGCGCTGATCGCCGGGTGGGGCTTCTACAGCCAGACGGGCGTCGCGATCCGGACGTGGCTCGATTCGGCCTACCAGCCGATCGCGCTGGCGGCGTTCAACCTCGCGATACTCCTGATCGCGCTCGCCGGCGTGGCCCACCAGCTCTCGCGCATCCGGGCGAACGAGTAGTCGAGACGTCGGGCGGTCCCGGCTCGACGGGTCACGGGCCCGTCGCGCCCTACTCCTCCGGCAGGTCGTCCGTGCTGGCGGGGATCCGCTCCACCTGCCCCGCGAGCGTCGCCGCGTCGCCGGCGACAGTGGAGGCCTCGACGCCGGCCTCGTTCGCGACCAGTCGCACGTGCGCCGCGAGCAGCGCGAGCGCGCGGAGCCCCTCGCCCTCGGGGCCGTCGTCGGCCCGCTGCGCGAACGTCGTGTCGACCTCGCCGTCGCGGACGACGCCGACGTGAACCGCCTCGACGTCGTCGCCGTCGAGGAGCGCGCGGGCGCGGTCGAGTTCGGCGGCGAACGCGTCGCCGCCGGCGGTCTCGTCGCCGGCGGACGCGCCGTCGCCGGACGGGGTCCCGTCAGCGGGCGTCGTGTCGTCGCTCATGGAGGGACGTACGCGGAGCCGAGGCAAAAGCGCGGCGTTCGCGCACCCGTGAGCGCTGCCGAACGGGAGCGTCGAAGCGCGAAAAGCGGCGGCGCGCGGGGTGAGGCGTTACTCGTCGGGGCGCGGACGGGCGATGAACAGCGCCTCCTCGAGCGTGAACGGGTCGTACACCGACTGGTGGCAGACGCAGTAGGTCCCGTTCTCGGCGTCGTACCGGGCGGACTCCTCTAACACCTTGTAGTCGGGAATACAGCAGAAGTGCGTGCAGACGTTGAGGTACGCGATGAACCCCTGGTCGGTGGAGGCCTCGAGCCACTCGTCGTCGGAGTTCTCGACGGCCTCCTCGATCCGCGGCGAGCGGATGACGATCGCGTTCAGGTTCGTCTCGGCGTCCTCGGACCGCCACGTGACCGAGGCCGGCTTCCCGACGCCGTCGTCGCCGATCCCGTTGCCCCACGTGTCGTAGTTTCCGAAGTCGTCGACGTGGATCTTATCGCCGGCCTCGTACGTCTCGTCCTGCCAGTCGTACTTCCCGGGGGCGGCGCGGAACAGGTTGTCCGACTCGAAGTCGGGCGCGATGTTCTCCTGGGACTCGACGCCGCAGTACTGGAACCACTCGCCGGAGTACGTCTTCCCGCCGAGGTCCTGCTGTGCGACCTGGATCTCCTGTCCCTCCTGCGTGACCGTCGTCGTCTCGGGCCAGATGCCCTCGATGTATCCGTCGTCGGTCACCTGCAGGGGAATCTGCGGGAGCCCGCGCGGCGCCGGACCGCCGGTCTTCGCGATCGTCGTCGCGACCGTCGAACCGCCGCCGACCCCACCGGCGGTGGTCAGCGTGTTCACGGTCGCCGACCCCATCGCCCCGACGCCCGCGAGGGCCGCGCCCCCGACGACGCCCTTGACGAAGCGCCGCCGGCCGGACTCGGCCGGATACTTGTCGGACTTACTCATACGCGAGGTTCGGGATGGATCGGTAAAAAGGGTGACGAACCGGCCACCGAAGCGGCGGATCGGTCGGCCCGACCCGAAGCGGCTCGTCCGGCCGAGCGGAATCGACCGATCCGAACCGATCCGCTCCCCCGAGTGTCGCGACGGACGACCGCTCGCCCGATCGGCGCACGATCGATCGGGATATTCACTCGGAGCCGAGGCAAACATTCGTTCAGACATCGCCTTTAACCCGCGGCGACGGGTGTAACTGTGGTATGGAGTTGCACAATCGAGACGTACGGACGGACGTCCGGGAGCTCGGCGCGCTCGTGGGGGACGTCCTCTCCGCACAGGCCTCCACGGAAGCGTACGAGACGGTGGAAGACCTCCGGAACGCGTCGATCCGATACCGCCGCGGCGACGCGGAGAGCCGGGCCGGGCTCCACGAGTCAGTCGACGGGCTCTCGTCGAACCGCGAGGAGATCGTCGCCCGCGCGTTCACCACCTACTTCGAACTGATCAACCTCGCCGAGGAGCGCGAGCGCGTCCGCGCCATTCGGAACGCCGACGACGAGGGCGCCCTCCACGACTCCTTCGAGGCCACCGTCGAGGAGTTCGCGGAGCAGGGAGTCGAACCCGAGGAGCTACGCGAGCTGCTGGAGGACGTGCTCATCGAGCCCACCTTCACCGCCCACCCGACCGAGGCCCGCCGGGCGACGGTGAAGGCGAAGCTCCGGTCGATCGCTAACCACCTTGAGGAGCTCGACGAGCGCAACCTCACCGAGCGTGAGCGAAACGCGATCTGGCGCGACGTCACCGCCGAGGTGACGAGCCTCTGGGGCACCCGACAGGTTCGCCAGCGCCGCCCGGAGCCCGAAGACGAGGCCCGAAACGTCGGCTGGTACCTGGAGAACACCCTCTTCGATGTCGTCGGCGACGCCTACGAGGAGTTCGAGGAAACCATTTCGAGCGAGTACGACGACATCGACTGTCCGAAGCTCTTCGAGTTCCGCTCGTGGGCGGGGTCGGACCGCGACGGCAACCCCTTCGTGACGCCCGAGGTCACCGACGAGACGCTCGAACGGCAGCGGTCGGTCGCCATCGAAAAGTACCGTGACCGGTGTAAGCGGCTCTCCGCCGTGTTGAGCCAAGACGGCGAACGGTACGCGATCGACGACCGGCTCACGGAGTCGCTCGCGGCCGACGCCGAGCGCTTCCCGACCGTCGTCGAGGAGGCCCGCGAGCGCTACCCCGACGAGCCGTACCGCCAGAAGCTCCGCCTGATGCGCGAGCGACTCGACCGCGTCGACGACGTGCGCCCCGGTGAGTACCCCGACGGCGACGCGTTCCTCGCCGACCTCGACGTCATCGCCGAGTCGCTCCGGGCCGACGGGCAGGACGCGGTCCGCGAGTCGTTCGTCGAGCCGCTCCGCCGACAGGTGGACACGTTCGGCTTCACGCTCGCCTCGCTCGACCTCCGCGACCACCGCGAGAACCACACCGAGGCCGTCGCCGAGGCGGTCGCCAGCGAGGGCGTCGACTACCGCGGGATGGACGAGGACGCGCGAGAGGAGTTCCTCACCGAAGCGATCCTCCAGGACGACCCCGTCGTCGACACCGACGAACCGGGCGACATCTCCGACACGACGGAGCGCGTGCTGGAGCGGTTCAGCGAGCTCGCCGAGTGGCAAGACGAGTACGGCCAGCAGGCGATCGACACCTACTGCATCTCGATGACGGAGGAGCCGAGCCACGTGCTGGAGGTCCTGTTCTTGGCCGACCAGGTCGGCGCCGTCTCGCTGCCGGACCACTGCGGGCTCGACGTCGTCCCACTGTTGGAGACCGAGTCCGCGCTCAACGGCGCCGAGCGCATCCTCGGGGCGCTGTTCGACAACGAGGCGTACGCGACCGCGCTGGAGGTTCGCGGGGACCTGCAGGAGGTGATGCTCGGTTACTCCGACTCCAACAAGGAGAACGGGTTCCTCGCCGCGAACTGGGACCTCTACGAGAACCAGCGCCGGATCGCGCGGTTCTGCCGCGAGGAGGACGTCACGCTCCGGCTGTTCCACGGGCGGGGCGGCTCCATCTCCCGCGGCGGCGGCCCGATGAACGAGGCGCTGCTCGCGCTGCCGAACGAGACCGTCACCGGACAGGTGAAGTTCACCGAGCAGGGCGAGGCGATCGCCGAGAAGTACGCCAACCCGCGGATCGCCGAGCGCGAGCTCGAGCAGATGCTCGACGCGCAGATCCGCGCCCGCCACGAGGCCAACGAGGAGCCCACGGAGGACGTCCCCGAGGCGTGGGTCGACGCGATGGAGACGATGGCGCCCGCGGCCCGCGAGACGTACCGCGACCTGCTGAACACCGACGGGTTCGTCTCCTACTTCGGACAGGCGACCCCCATCTCCGTCGTCGAGGACCTCAACCTCGGCTCGCGGCCCGCCTCTCGCTCCGGCGAACGCACCGTCGAAGACCTGCGCGCCATTCCGTGGGTGTTCTCGTGGACGCAGACGCGGCTCATCCTCCCCGGCTGGTACTCGCTCGCCTCCGGCATCGACGCTTACCTCGACGAGGTCGGCGAGGAGGCGGGGCTCGAAACGCTGCGCGAGATGTACGAGGAGTGGCCGTTCTTCCGCACGACCCTCGACAACGCCGGCCTCGCGCTCGCCCGCACGGAGCCGGAGATCGCCGCCGAGTACGCCGACCTCGCCGACGACGAGCTCCGCGAGCGCTTCTTCCCCGAGCTCATCGGCGAGTACGAGCGCGGGCGCGACCTCGTCTTGGCGATCAGCGGTCGCGACCAGCTCCTCCGCCGCGAGTGGCTCGAGGAGAGCCTCGACCGTCGGAACCCCTACGTCGACCCGCTGAACCTGCTGCAGGCGAACCTGCTCGGACGGACCCACCGGACGGAGGAAGAGGAGCGCACCCTCCGGCTCACCGTCAACGGTATCGCCGCCGGGATGAAGAACACGGGATAGGAGTGCTGGCCCGGGAGTGTCGTCCCCACACGACCCTCGCCGGAGTATTCATCCGGTGTGCTACGATAACAACGGTCCTCTACTCGTTCTTTTCGAGGTCGCGCAGGTCGGGGTGATCGTCGAGCGGTTCGGTCGGCACGGGGTCCGCGCCGCGGACGAGGGCCCGGCGGATCTGCATCCACTTCGCGTGTCGCACGAGGAACGTCACGGGGATCTCGTCGAGGTCTAGCGCGCGCGCAATCGAGTACCGGTGTTTCCCGCTCACGAGGAGGAGTTCGCCGGTCCGCCCGACGTCGACGACGATCTCGTTTTCCATAAAATGGAGGAACCCCTCCTCGCGCCGATTCGGCGGCGTCAGCTCCCGCTGACTGAGACAGCCGCGACGCCGCATACTGCGGTGGATCTCCTCGAGCCGGCGGCACCGTGCGAACACTTCCTCACGCGAGGAGCAATCTCGCTAGACGTACTCACGACCGTCGTCGAGGTAGTCGATAACACGTTGTACGAACCACGTGTCCTCCCACGGGACTCCGTCGACGAAGTGCGACTCAATCGCCTGATACAACAACCCCTGTTCGATCTGATCCGCGTAGAACAGATCCATCGGCGGCCCGCCGTGAGACGGCGTCTCGTCGTACGGCCGCCGGTCCCAGCTCCCGCCTTCAACCCGTCCAAACGACGCCGTGCGATCGTACCACGGCGGATACACTCGGGGAGTAAAGCGGTGGATTCGGCGGGGATCGACGTACTCGATTTTGAACTGGTCAGGAGCGGCCGCCCGGTCCTCGAAGTTTGTCGGCGAGAATCGTCGGAAGATTGCCGGCGCGACGGTCCAATAGAACGGTCGAGTGAGACGTCCACCGACCGGCGGGTCAGCAGTCCACTCCAGAGCCTTCTTACCGGTGAGCCGGAGTATGGTAATAAGATCATTAAGAGTGACGGTCATCAGAGCTGTGTATTATTACGATTCACGTATATCATTAGTATAATCTTATTAATACCTGCTGCCTGCCGCTCTCGCCGTGGCTGTGTCTAGAGATCACTCTATCACGGTCGATCTGTTTATCAATTCACGTCTAAGAGACCCATGACGCGTACCCGGGCACGACCGGTCTACATTAGACAACCGGCGATCAATTCTGGTAACAAGCGTATAAATAACGCGTACGAGAATCCGTTGTCGCACCGCTTAGTGATGTGTGGGATATGCCAGTTGTGAATCCCTTTATGTTGGAAATTTGAAATATGAGTCTTATTGAGGTTGCGCAGAGGTGTGGCTACGGAAGGATAGTTTCGCCGTCAAGCGAAACCAAGGCGTCACCTCTCAGTGAGAGCGCGCAGAGATTCCCAGTAAATCGGTACCGTTTGCTTCCGTCCGTGACTGCGCCCTCAGCGTTACATCCTGAAATACAGGCCTTCGCGTCCGATCGTGCGCCGATACCCGGCTCCAGATTTCCATCAACTGTGAACTCGTACGTGGAAGCGGTTCCCGCTCCGTCAATCAGTAAGCTATGCTCGTCACCGGATCCTCGACCGTGGTCTACGTCGGTGGCTCCCGCGGCCCGACCCGCTGAAAACATCGGTATCGCCGCCATAGCACCGAACCGTAAGTATTGCCGTCTTTCCATTTCATCGGTCGTTCGAGAGTCCGGTTGTAAGTCTCTATCGTGTACTGCCTCCTGTTTGTGTGCCATACTTGCGTTAATGTGTTCTTAATCGAAATAAGTGTTTTGTTTTTGGTATATTCATGCGAAAGAGAATATATGCGGAATCAGAATGTACATTTGGAGCTCAACTCGGAAGAGTGTGTATCCTGAGACTGGATCTACGGTCGGAAGGAATCGCTCGCGCTCCTGCGTTTTTTAGTATATCGGCTTAATCTCTGACAGGAGTGGACACAGCTGCGACACCGTGTGGTCTGATTTTTGAAACAGTCGGCGGTGGACAATCGGAACCGAATCTAATTTAAGACAATGATAGGACGTCGCTGAACTTCTCGATGTATTCAGTTTCAAAGGTTTCTGGAAATTGATGGCTTCTAAAAAGATGATCAATGTCGCCCTGGACGAATTAAACAAGTCATATCGGAAGGAAAATTTCGTCCAAGCGTCACAGAAACTTGTCCCTGAAGCGAGAGAGCAAGACTTTGTCAAAAGTTATGCTGGGGTTCGCGCACAACTTGTGACCAACGATAGGAAACTTGTCAAAGACCCCATGACGGTGTCTGGACCACTTCGCTACATGTGCTTAATGCTGTCTCCCCGGGACTAACATGCTCGCTACCTTACGGAGAACACGTCGCTGAACAGGCCGTTGAAGAAAATTAAATCTATCTTGACGCACAAGAGACGCGCTGTGCATCTTGCACGCGGATATTGACAACATTTGGACTGACAGAGCTTGCGAAGCTTTCTATGACAGGCTCGGTGATTGCAACGACGAGCCGGAGGCAGAGCGCAACGAATACCTCTGCTCGTGCGTGGACGCGGCCTCGGGCGCGGACGTGCCCGAGGCCGCAGTCTTTGACTGCATCGTTGGTTCGTTCGACTCCTGTCCGGTTGTTGTATGTCTCGTCCAATATAGATTGTTTCAGCTGAACGTCCTCGCTGTGTTCCTCAATTCGGTCTTCCCCTGTACTCGATGTATTTCGGGTCGTCAGTGTTTCGCGGATTATATGGAGCGATTGGCACGACCCCTGCGGCCAGCAGGTGGTCGTGCCAGTCGAGAATATCGTAGACGCTGTCTCCAAGCATCCAGATCGGTGTATCGACGGCGAGCGCGTCACGCGCATCGCCGTCTCCTGATCCGTTTGCTTGGTTTGTGTGAACTCCGCCGCTATCGAGATTTTTGCGCCAGTTGAGACGAGTGTACAGCCGAAGCCGTAGTAATACTCCTCGGCTGTTGGATCGTAGTTCCATGAGGCAGCGTCGTTGTGTTGGATCGCTTCGATGTGGGTCGAATCGATAGAGTACGTGGAGTCGAGCAGGCCGCGGGCAGCGTCCTGCTCGACGAGCCTGTCGAAGATATCGTCGATAACGTGTTCGAGATCGATGAGAAAGCGATCAATCGTGTCTCTATATGGCGGTTTGTCGAGTCCACAGTAGTACCAGACAAGGCTGTGCTGGAGTTCTCGTGTAACTGGACGAGTGCCGTAGACGTTCTCGTAGTAACAGTGCAGAAAGCCGCAAAAGAGGTCTCGTGGTTCGTGAACTCGTGTTTGTCCCCGCCTTGAGGGGGCGAACACGTCGTATTCCAGCAGAAACTCGAAATCGAGGTGTTCAAACAGCGGAACTGTCTCGGTAGCCGCGACATTCAAGAAGTCGTCTACCGAAGCTACGTCTTGCAGGGTTGCGCTTGTGTTGGACACACTTCGCGCACCCTGCTGCTTCGTACGTGACGCTTTCTATGACAGGCTCATCACCAACTACGAGCGAGGAAACGATCCGGGCTGTGAGAAGCTATGAGATGGATTCTATGACAGGCTCTGGTTGGGAATCCACCGCTCCTGAAGTTGCGTTCGGAAGGATGCAAGCAAAAGAAGATCTCTAAGGACGGTAATTATATAAGCGCTCTATACTTATCCGCGAGTTCTTTCACCCCTTGGTCAATAGTATAGGCTGTTTCGAATCCTTCATCGCTGATTTTCTCATCACTCACGATGTAAGAGAGTTGATTAAGTTGCTCAGCTTCAACATACTCGATCTCCACATTCGGGAAGTGACGTTCGATAGCGTCAACAACGTCTTGAAGCCGAGCATTTTGCCCGACAACATTGTATGCCTCTCCATCACCTAGATTTTCTGCTGCGAACATCATTGAGCAAACAGAATCTTGAATATGAAGATATGGGCGTTGCTGATTTTCGGCACCCTCATAAACAGTAAGAGGTTGACCAGTCGCAGCGAGATATGCGAACTTGTCAACGACGGTATCGAATCGCATTCCAGTTGACCAGCCATAAACAGTACCGAGACGAAGTCCGGTCAGATTTATTTTACCGTCATATCGATCAAACATTTCCTGTTCTGCTTCGAGTTTTGCTTCACCGTAGGGAGATTCAGGATCACATTCGAAGGCTTCATCAATTTTTTCTTCAGTTGTTCCATAAACCGAACAAGTGACGGCATTTACAAAATTATCAACATTCGCCTCACGAGCGGCGTCGAAAACGGTGAGTGCACCCTCATAATTAACATCCCAAGTTTTCTCTGGTATGTCGAATGTTTCAGGGGCGTTCGTAATAGCAGCCAAATGAAAAACGGTATCAACGTCATTCATAGCATCATGGACAACGTCTTCGTCACGAATGTCTCCCTCGACAAAACTGTACTCGGAGTATACTGGTAAATCCCACAGAGCGTGATAACGTGGTTGGCGGAGATTGTCGAGAATTCTAATTTCTTCTCCTGTAAACGCAGGGTGGTCAGGTAATTCACGGATGAGACGGGAACCGAGGTAGCCGAGGCCACCAGTTACTAGTACAGTCATTTTGGATTCGTATTATTGGTTGTCACTCGTGCAGTGGTTCTCTCCAATCAGTGTCGTTTCCTGCATCTTACGATATTCGAGTCCAGTCTCGATAAACAGTCTCCTCTCATGTTTAAACAGTTCTGGTTCCATTACTTTCAGACCACGAAGTGCACTGTTCGAAAACCTGAATTGCATGATTACGTCTGATCAATTGAATATGCAAATATAGTTATAAAGTTCCTACTGCTTTGTTGAATCCGATGACGGCGTCGGGGTCACTGTTTGAGAGCCTTTTCTGGGTTGTAGACTGCAGCGGTCAACACGAGCTCGCGGAACTCGCGGTACCATGCGCGAGGGTGGACAGCGGGGCCGAACCGACGCTTGATGGCCGAAAAGGCGGTCTCGACCATCCAGCGCTGACCGTATAAATCACTGTCCACCGGGCGTTGACTCGTGTTCAGATAAGCTGATTCCATGCGAACGCGAACGATCTCAGCCACTCGTCAGCAGTTTCTGCTTCGGCGTTGCTGAAACAGTTTGAAAAGCTGGTAGTTCTACGTTTTATCTCACGAAAGACACGTTCGACGCTGTTCCGATTTCCATGTCGTTCGTATCTGAAATCGAGGCCATGTTTTTCACATGCTCGGTGAAGTGGAACCGCACCATCAACGAGAAAGATCGCGTCATCCACGTCGTGTTTTTCGCGGAGTTCCGCAAAAAACTGATCTACGATCACGTTCGTTCTTGTCGGCTCAAGCTTTGTGTGGAGTAAATCGTTTGAGTTTGGATCGACGGCGGTGTACAGCCAATAGTTTTCATCGTCAAGCTGAATCACCGCTTCATCGACCGCAACGTGATTCGGGCTCCGACCAGATTCTGGCTGTAGATCGGCCTTGTGAACCCAGTTATGAACAGTGGATCGAACCCGATCAACACCGAATACTTCGAGAAACGAAACAGTATTCGAAAGCGATAATCCAGCAAGGTGGAGCTGAATACTGAGCTTCATCAACAACTTTGGTGTTGCCTCTCGCTCCACAAACTCCAAGTTGATCTCGTCTAAACAGCCGCTGAGGCGGTCGTTTTCGGGCATGAATCACTTTGAAAACGCACCGCCTCACCTTTCAATTATTATCTGAACACCGTCGTTTCCACTTTCCCAGTTCTCTATTTTGATTTTCTCAGAAGAATCATATTCCCAGAACCGGCCACTCTGTTTTGCTCGCTTGATCATTTCATCACGAGTAATCGAACCGAATATGAATTTAAAAACAAAAATAATCAACGTGTAACACAGGCGGTTCGCTACTGCTTTGAGAAAACTAAATACCCCATCTTGCTTGACTTTTCCAATCGCAGCGTTAGCAATCTCTGAAGACTGTCCGTGGCTCAGTGATATTATCAAAGATATACTCTAAAACACCAAATCTCTCTCAACGGCGGCCTCAAATGTTGGCCAGTTTTTATCTTTCTCGGACAAAATCGGCTCTTCGACCGGCCAGTCAATAGCCAACGTTGAATCGTTCCAAATTATGCCACCCTCTTTGTCTGGTTCATAATCATTATCGACCTTGTACCGAACTTTCGCTGTATCACTAAGTGCCAGAAATCCGTGCGCAAACCCGCGAGGTACGTACAATATTTTTTTGTTATGTTCCGATAAAATTGTCGACAAAGATTCGCCAAATGTTGGTGATTCTTTTCTGAGATCGACAGCGATATCAAATATCGCACCTTCAGAACACCGGACCACTTTTGCCTGTGTTGCATCACCTTTTTGATAATGGAGTCCTCGGAGGACGTTGGCTTTTGATTTGGAGTAATTGTCCTGAATAAATCCTACGTCAATTCCCGCCTCTTCAAACGCTTCCCTCTTGTACGTTTCCATGAAGAGTCCCCTTTCATCTTCAAATACTTCCGGCTCGATGACTTTCAGACCATGAACTTCAGTATCGGAGAATTCGAATGGCATGAGTACGTCTGACGATACGAGCAGACAGGTTTAGTTATAAAGATTCTATTAGGTATCACCCTATCGTAGTACATGGTTAATGCGACTGTTCTGCTGTCAACATATCCAACTGTGCGAACGAACTATCGGACGTTTATTCATTATTTACAAAACTCCGTAATATTGAACTCGGATCGTAATAGGAGAGTTTCTCGAATATTGGGAACGACGATGCGCTTGTTCTGTTTCAACTCGTGACAAATCCCTAATAAAATCGGTTGTGGTCATTAACGACTGATTTTTGCGTTCTTGCATAATTCAGCGAAACACGTTGACGACGAAGCAGTCAAGAAGACCATGTAGCGGTGCTCTGGCAAGGTCGAGCGTCCATCCGAACCCGATAGTGGTTCACAGAAGATTTAGGTGTACTCTGAGTTGGTAGGGATAATGCTCGGGTAATTCAGACAGTTGTATGCACCGTACAGCTTGATACAGTCTTCTGCCCGTGACATTCTCCAAGCACCGCTGTGCTGTGACGTTCATACGTTAACGTCTTCGAGATCATTTCACTTTTCGAAGTGTAAGTAGTGAACGCAGCTCAATCAGCCAAGCGTTTCAATACATCGTTCACACTCTTACCAGTCATCCGATTCGGTTTCTGCGATTTGAATAGTGCCGGTGTAGAGCTATCACATTCGTCCGACGACACCTGTAAGGCCCAAACCGTACGCAGGTCGGGACTCGATCTAATATGAAAGTTGCCGGTGTCAGTTATTCTTACTGAATCGAGGCAGTGGTGAGTCCGATTTAGACGCTTGCGCTACCGGGACCAGCATCCAGTCGGTTGACCGACTCTCCCGGTACGGGATAGCTGAGGACGAGGCTTCGGCGACAGGCCGCGTCGTACTTGACGCTGGCAGCATTATTAGTGGGACAGTTTGATCGGCAGCGAATTGGCTCGCTGTGCTGCTGTCCCTTCGGACAACACCTTGGAGCGAGGACGGTCCATCGGCAACAGCTCTGCGCTGGATCTCCTTGACGTTCGCATACGACGACACGGTCACCGACAGACGGCTACAAAATGCAATGTCTGACTGCAATTCACCCGCAGCGTGCCACATCCGAGTTAGGAATTTGCCTCCAGGATATTCGGATTTTCGCGGTAGAACTCGATCGCGCGCTTGAGCCCCTCCTCGAAATCGACCTCCGCTGACCAGCCGAGTTGCTCCTCGATCTTTGAGGGATCGGTGACGACATCACCACGCCGGATCTCCTGCCAGGTATCTGTCCAGGGGACCAACTCGACCGAACCGCTCCCTGCAGTCTCGACAACCAGTTCGGCTGCCTCCTTCATGCTCCGTGGGTCGCCGGTTCCGAGGACGTACGTCTCGTCGATTGCACGGTCGTCCTCACCGACCCGAATGAGCGCATCCACCATATCAGTCATGAACAGAAACTCCCGAAGGTCGCTGGGCTCGAAGACTGTCAACTCGTCGTCACGGAGTGCGTCCCCGATGAACTGGTTAACGATCCCGTAGCCTGTCGCGTACAGCGGTGCCCCCGGGCCGTATAGGTTCGCGGGCCGGAGGACAGTCGTGGGGACGTCCTTGATCCGGGTGTAGAGGTCGCAGTAATCCTCGACTGTCCGCTTGTGGATGCCGTAGATATCGATCGGATCAGGCTCGACGCTCTCGTCAATCGTCCCGTCGACGTTCCCCAGCAGCGCCTGTGTACTGACGTACACCACTCGCGGTGGGTCGTTGCTGCCTGCCGCCGCCTCTAGGACGTTCAGGGGCCCGCGGCAGTTGACATCCAAGTTCTCTCGCGGGTTTTCGTTGGCTGCAGGGCGACTGGTCTTCGAGGCCAGGTGATAGACAACGTCCGCGTCCGGGACGTGGCGCTCGATTGCCTCCTCGTTACGGACGTCGGCATCGACAATTTCCACCTCGTTACTGATGTCCTCGATCGTTGCGAGTTTGTCTTCACTTCTGACTATGTCAAGTAGCGTTACGTCAGCATCGTAATCAACGAGTCGGCGTGCGAGGTTGCTGCCTGTGAAACCGAGGCCACCAGTGATGAGTACCTTCTGATTGGTCCAATCCGGCATAAAGTTCACATTCGCTAACTCGTTTAAAGTTATATGTTACATACAATGTCGAGTGCCCTATGATCCAGCAGCCTACGCGTGGACGCGCTTCGTACGCGGGTGACGAACAAATACTGGTCATTATCATTGATCGTGGCTTGAACAGCCCCTGTGCGACCCCCCCGCAAAACCCGCCAACGGATCGATCGTACGACTCGCTCGATGACGACGACATTTTCGACTGCGAGTACGTCCTCAAAAGTGAGGCTACATACGCCAATGAGGACGTTCAAATACGGTTCTAACTCCACAGAGATCTTGGCGGCAAAACATTTGATCAGGTTATCGATGCTGTGCTCCGAAATCAACTGCCGAAGAGTGGTTGTGGGGTTCGGTCCTTCGGCTATTTTAATCACTATAGCAAAACCAACGTGATAGCGTTTTGTAGAAACTGCTCTGTTGAATCCGCAGAATGCGGCGAGATAGCGTCGCTCTGAAGGCAGTAGCGAATCGGAAGAGTCGAATGTAAGTAACCTACTCTTCCGCTTCGTTAAGCAAGCCGCGTCGCTGGCTCAAAAGCGCTGTGCTGCCAGTCCAACGGCGGTGAGTGATCCGACTCGTCACGGATTTCCCGGCTGGAAGCATGTCACGCTCCATTTTTGCGGGTTCATATGGATGCGACGTACCGCGAAATCGTGGATTGGGCGAGTGAAATGGATCGAGTTTGTGGTCTGTTACAGCTGGTGCGGACGGCATTTCCCGCACCCTCAACGCTGTATCGGTCGTTTGAGAGGGCGCCCATGTCCGTGTGGCGTGGCTTCCTTCGGGAGTCTGCGACCATCTGCGATCCGGGCTCGCACGATGTCATTGATGCTAGTTCTTCGATCGGAAAACAGCATCGAGGCACTACCAACACCGCTCGGATCGCCACATACGCACGCTCAAAACGACGGCGCTTATCGATACAGACTCGTGTGCCGTCCTCGATGTTCACTGCTCGGCACACTGGCCGCACGACACGCAAACTGGCCGTCGAGTCGCCCTTCGTAACACCGAGAAAATAGAAAGTATCGCCGGCGACAGAGACTATGACGAACAATCGTTCCGGGACGCCCTCCGCTCAGAGTGCGTCCGGCCCTGCTACGTCATCGGCTGTTTGCTGCGTACGATCACGCACACAACGCCCGGTGGACAGTGATTTATACGGTCAGCGCTGGATGGCCGAGACCGCCTTTTCGGCCATCAAGCGTCGGTTCGGCCCCGCTGTCCACCCTCGCGCATGGTACCGCGAGTTCCGCGAGCTCGTGTTGACCGCTGCAGTCTACAACCCAGAAAAGGCTCTCAAACAGTGAACCCGACGCCGTCGTCGGGTTCAACAAAGCAGATCAAACCGGCTCAGTTTGTGTGAACCATTTTAGATTGAGCGTAGTGTCGTTGCAAAGAGCAGGGCGGACAGTTGTCGGGCAGAACCGTTCGGCGACGGGAAAGCAGTCGACCGTTTCGTGCGAGAATTTGTGTAGAGGCGGAGTCGAAACAGACCACACCACTGTGGAGAAATGGGTAAAATGCTATACTCGTCTCTTCGCCTTGCGCGACAGCGCTCAGTCAGTCTCTGAGGAAGGATCGTCGACCCAGAAGTGAGTATGTCGGTAGGCGGTATCGATTCCGATGCGTTCGTTCGTCGGTAGCGAACCCTCATACAGTAAGTAGGTCACGCGAAGGTCGTTTCCGGTTACGTACGTATCGAGCTCGTGAGGCTCCATCAGCGTTTCTCCAGGTTGGAGGGTCACCGAAAAGGTTTCCAGCGTCCGCTCGCGCACCATCAATCGTTCCCGCTCCCCCTCAAACGACTGGAGGAGAACCACGACTGTGTACTCCACCGTCTCACCCTCTTTGTTTGCGATACCGATATGAACGGGTTCGGCTCCCCCGCCGACCTCGTCGGGATAGTCGCCGGCAACGAGATCGCTCGTTTTGGAATCTTCCGTCAAGATGTAGAATTCGGTGAACTGTTCGCCGCGATCTGTGGACACGGCCGCGAACCCTACCCCGTTCGCGGCTACGAGGAGTCCGACGATCAGCAGAACGTTCAGCGTGGACACCGACCGACCGGTTTCGTCCCGCATGAGACCGGTTATCGTATCGCCGGCGTTCCGCGGGTCGAATCGGTCGTCAGGCGGCAGTCGTAGGCGCCTGACCGCCGCGACGGCGACCAGCACGACGCTCAAGAGACCGATTATCAGTACGAGTTCGTCAGGCCTGATCGACCTGGGCGAGTAGTCCAGTCCCAGTCCGACCAACGGGACGAGACAGACGCTCAAACCGATGGCAAGGACCGATCGTTCGACGAGGGTGAGGGACCCGTCGTCCTGAGCGGTGCCCGGGAATAGCACTGCAACGAGGGCGTATCCCGGAACGAAGGCCATCGCGACCAGTCCGAGAACGCCTTGTCCGGGCAGTGCGACGAAGACGACGAGCGAGCTCACGACTGTCCACAGGGCGAGCAGCATTATACAGGCGAGATCAAGCAGGAAGGCGGCTGAGTCCGACTTCGCTCTCGAACGGGCCGACATAGAACCTCAGATGGGACGGATGGTAATGACTAATGGGAAACTAATGGCCTGGACCGCGGCGAGAGCGGATTCTCTCGAAACGAAATTTTCTTTGGAGATGCCGATTGATCGTGGATCGGAATCAGCATACGATAGATTGCACTAACTCGAACACTTCCGGACGTTCTCATCAAAAAATGAGTGGGAGTATGAGGATTTACCGCAGGAGATTCGTCGTTGATCTCGAAGCGATGTCCTACTCACATTTTGTATCCAAGTGCCCCCAGCTGATCGTCAGCCGACACCTCAGTCTGTTCAGCAGGTTCGGTCTGTGGTGAATACGATCCCGTGTCGCTCGCCGACGTAACGACCCAGGGAACGAAACGAATTTTCGGGTGAAAACTCCCCGAGTGGTGCTGGTACACCCCGAACTCACCGAACGCCTCGCCGTGATCCGCGGAGATAACGACTTTGTCGGCGTCGATGTTGGAGAGGAGAAGCTCAATGTCGTCCAGAACGTACCGCAGTTCGTCCAAGTAAGCGTTCCACACTTTCTCTCTTTCCCCACCTTCTTTGAGGAAATCGCTGGGATACTTGTGGAAGTACTCGGACTTCTCTCCAGCCTTCAGTCGGTTGGTGTACGGTGGATGGGGTTGCATGTAATGCAATATCAAACGGTCGTAGTCGAACTCACGCCCCACGGCTATCGCTCTGTCCGTCACGTATCGGGGCGGAGCACCCCCCCTGTCTGAGTTCCTTAGGGTCGCTCTCCTCGCCTAATTTCTCTTCTTCTGGAACGTACTTCCAGACCTTTTCTAACCGGCCCAGCTCGGCGGGATCGATCAAATCCCACTCGCCGTACTCGCGTAAACTGCTGAGAATGCGGTAATTGTGATACTTATCATTCGGCCGGAGTCGATCCTCTAACACCTTTTCGATCCACGCGTTCGATGTTATGTACGCCGTGTTCTCCAGTTCGTCTTGGAATGCAGACCTGAAACTGTGAGCCATCCATTCCGGGCTACTTCCCCCTCGGGACACGATGTTGTCGACGCCGTCGACGTACGAATACTCGTCCGCGATTTGCCGGATCGCGTCCACCCTACATGTGTCGAGGAGAATACACACGTCCCAGTCGCGACTGAATATCGACGTACCCAGCGGGACCTTGGAGGTCGCTGCGACGACCGCATATCTGTAGCGGTATGGCTTGAACAGATGCCTGAACGCGTCGTCGGGGTTGTGTATGCCCTTAATTAATTTCTCGCTGAATGCCATTCTTATAAGATTTATTTCTCCCCCAGATTTATGATTATAACTTGACTAATATGATCATTTATCTTTAATAGTAGCTTAGTAATGTCTCTCGGACAGCCTCGGGAGTCCGAACCCGTGCCTGCCAGGTGGTTCTGACGAAACCTCCACTCCCGACGAGCGACGAAACCTCCACTCCCGATGAGGCATCTCCATCTGCTGCTACTCACGGTGGTGACCACCGTACAGCGGCGGGGTGGTGTCGTCGCTTCGGAATCCGACACACCGACGTGAGGAGACGAGCAGTTCACGCGGCTACGAGTCGTCAGACAGATGCAGTACGACCAACGTGACCGTGCGCGGTCGTTCCGACCGGAGCAGACCTCCGGGAACTTCTCTCCCGTTACGACCCTATCGGTATCTGAGCAACTGCGTTAGTGAGGATCAGTCATCACCACCGAGATTGTGACCCGGCGCAGACCGAAATCTCGATTTTAGGCATTTATTGTATCGTGGTGGGATTTCATAGACACGTTATAACTATACTCGTATATTCAGTGGAGATAACAATGTCACCCAAGTCGCTTGGCGCTGCACTGCGCGGTCCGGAAACCGGGTTCGTTCCTCACTCGAAGACCGCAGGTCTTCGGGAACACAGCCATCGAAGAGGCGATATCACGCCGGCGAAGATGCCCCTTCGGTGTGAGCGGACGAAACCGTGGAACGGCTCAGCGCTGACTGCCGGCTGGTCGCCTGGAGGTGCCGATTCGGGAGATAGAACCATGCCCTGGACAGGATTCGAAGGTGACGTCGAGACCGGGGTCTCGTTATGAATGTGATTTCGACGATATCAATGATCCCGAAGAAATCGTCTGCGGTCGCAGACGCCGCCGTTAAAAAAATAAAACACGACGGGGTGATTAGCTTCGTCGAGGCGGCGGCGAACCGGATATACTACGATCTGATCGTTTGGGGTTTTCACCTGATATTCGGTTCTATCAGTCGCGAAGAGATGATTCAGCAGGCGAAAGGGAGCGACCGGTACTGGGAATACGGTTCGTCTGAGAAGATCGAAATACGGAACGACGAGAGCGGAGTCCCTGATCTGTTCGCGGAATACGCGGGGACGTACGACGTGAGCCGGCCGTTCGTCTGTGAGCTCGACGGCGGGCTCCTGATCGGTGGCGACGACCCACTCGTCTTGACGCGAAACAGAAAGTTGGTCATGGAGACCGAGAAGCCGATATTCGGCCCCCGAAGGGGCGCTGCGCAGGCCGATACGCCGTTTCACAAGCGGACGGGGTATTCGGATCGCACGACGAGCGATAGGATGAGACAGCTCTGTGGGGGGTACGTTCAGTCGTACAATCGATTCAATGACGTGCCACAGTTTGAATCGGTCTTCCCGATATGCCGGAGGGCACCGAGCTACGGCCACTGGCTCCTCGACCAGTTGCCGAAGATCCGCGGGCTCGAACGGTACAAGGAGGCGACGGGTCGCGACCCGACGGTAATCGTCGAGTCGGATCCGCCAGGGTGGATTCGTGAAACGCTCTCCTTAGTTGGCGTCGACGACGTCGTCCCGTTAGACAAGCCAGTCGCGAGGGCAGATAGTTTGGTCGTTTCGCCATCTCGCGAGTCGGTCCCGAGAAACCAGCAGGTGTACGAGCCCTCGAGGGAGGACGTCGACTGGCTGAGGCGCGAGATGAAGTCACGAGCGCCGGTCCCGTCCGAGGAACTTCCCGACCGAATCTACATCTCGAGAGAGAACCTCGGTGGTCGCGGTCGGTACGTCACCAACAAAGAGGAGCTGAAGGGTGTGCTCAAAGAGTTCGACGTCGAATGGTGTACGCCGGAGACGCTCTCCGTCGCTGAACAGGTCAGACTCTACGAAAACGCGGAGGTCATCATCGGGCCCCACGGAGCGGGGCTGATAAACATGGTTTTCGCCAGAGAGGCACACGTTATTGAGCTTATGAACAAGCCGTACCCCACGTATCAACACTTAGCACAGCTCTGCGGTCACGAGTTCAAATATTTGCGATGCGGGGGTGAAGGCGATCACAGCAGCCCGATCGAGGTGGATACGACGGATCTGAGGGATATGTTGGCGAACATCGAGGGAGTAGCCGCTTCCAAACCGTGAGTGCCGTACACTCGACTTCGATCGTATGAACAGTCGGTAGCTGCCCGAATCCGGACGGAGCCACCGGAGCGCTTACGAACAAGTCATCAGCGCAATCGGAAGTGTCGTCTTTTCGTGATTTTCGGACACGTTGAATTCACTTGTATCCGAGGTTGCGGAGTCGCTCCTCGAGTTCTTCTTCCGACCCGGAATACGATTTGCTTTTGTGCGAGTTGGACGGGTCCGTCTCGTTCGACTCCGTACCCAGTTCGTCCGGCGACACGACGAACCACGGGACGCGTCTGACGACGGTCGAGTCTTCTTCGTGTAGGTAGCGCCCGCCCTCTCCGAGATGTTCACCGTGGTCTCCGGTGATCACGACCGGACAGTCGACGCGGTGAACGAGCCGTTCGACTTCGGCGAGTGCGTATTCCAAGTTGCTCCGGTAGGCTTCTTTCAGCTCGCTGTCGCTCACTTCCCCGTTGTAGATATTATCGAGAACGACTTGCGTCGGACGTTTGCGGTCCTGTGCGAGAACCTCCCGGAGCTCCGCGTCTTCCCCGAGTGCCGCCTCATCGGTAGACCAACTGCCGATCGTTTTCTCGCCGACGTACGGAACGTGCGGCTGCGCGTAGTGAGCGACGATACGCGTCGGCCCGTCGGCGTTCGCACGTCGCAAGGCTTCGTTCGTGATTTCCTTCGCGGGTGTCGTACCCAACGAAGCGTCCCACTCGGACTCCCAAATGTGCGTGAGATCCTTTATGTGTTCACTCGGGCGGAAGTCCATGTCGCGGAGTTCGAAGTAGAAGTCGGAAAACACGGGCATACTGTTGACGTAAACTAAGTCGTACTCCTTGGTCCACGTCCGACTACAGTACTGTGCAGTCCATCTGCCGGAAGCCCACACTTCCGTTAGCTCCCCACTGAGGTAGTCCTGATACGCTTCGCTGAAGAAGTCGTGTCGACACGCGTCCAGAATCACCAGCACGAACTCATCAGTATCAACGAGTTCGTGAATCAATGGCTTCTGTCGGGCTATCGAATGCCGCCGACGATACGCTTCGAGTTGAGCCGTCTGGGCTACGGACCGAAACTTTCCGCCGAGATAGGAAGGTATTTTTTCGGGTGAACGCAGCCCTTTCTTGATAAGTTGCGCGGAAGTCATCGTGGACATCCGCTGTTCAGCGACTGATAAACACTTTCCAACATCACGGCATCCCGATATCTCGACACCGAGCGGCAGTCTGACGGTAGAATGTTCATGGTCAACGGTTCGCGTGGAAGTTATTGACAGTATCGTTTCAGTAGAACAAGAGGTAACGGGTCAGACCGTCCGCGTTTCGTAATCGAATAGCACGTGCGTGAGGATCGATGGCTGAGACGACTCGGATGCAGAATTCATGCCCGACGATGGCCGACCCGGTGGTCGTGCAGACGACGTCAGTGTAGAGACCGCGAAGCGTTTCTCGTCAACCCGGCGAGTGGGTACGGTACCTGGACGTCGCGCTCCTCTGCGGGCGTGTTCGCCGTAGAAACCGAATCGAGCGCGAGTCGTACGGATTGCTTACTCCCCACCGCCCACTTGGTCACCGCGAGCTGGGTCCGTCCCGTGAAACGGACCCGAACGGCGTCGGCCGGTTTGACGTCTCCGTCTACCGTCCAGTAAGCCGTCCATATCGAGACACAAGACGAGCGTTATCTCGATTGTAACAATGTCCGAATCTGTCGAATGCTCGGACATCAGCAGGCTGGGACGACGGTTGAGCGAACGAATTCACCGTGAACGAACACATCCGATACAGCAGTCGAAAGCGCCACTCCAGTCCATCAGAACGGATTCCGTTTTGCGTTCCGAGAGCCGTTTCTTTACGCCGGACTCGAAGTGTGAGTGCTACCGTCGAGATGAGTACCCCGGCCGATAAGATGGAACTCGTTGCCGAACAGACAGCGGTCGATCGCCGTCACGAGAGGGCGGGCAGACGAATCCGTCGGCGACTCCGACACGGAGTGACGGGCTCCCCCAGTCGGTCCGTCGTAGTAGCCGAAGATATGGAGCTGTTCCGTGGACTCACGCTGGCTCGGAGGCAATACGCATTCTATAAGGATAATGAGTGACCAGAACGCTCAACGCGTTGTCGTCGCGTCTCAACACTACCCGCCGGATAAGTCGGGGAACGCATCGAGAGTCAGTGACACGTGTTCTCGCTTAGCCGCGGAAGGGTGGGAAGTGACTGTTCTCGCACCCCCGCCAGCGTTTCCCCACGGACAGTTCGATCGGAGTTGGGATCGAAAGACGACGGACACCAGAGACGGCGTGACCGTCCATCGACTGTGGGCGTGGCAGCCAACGCTCGAAGACCCCGGGTTCATCAGCCGAATGGCCTACTATCTCCTGTTTCCGATTCACGCGTTCCTCTGGTTGCTGTTCAATTATCGAACGTACGATGCCGTGATCACCTCATCACCTCCCATATTTACCGGAATGGCCGCCCTCCCATTCGGTCTCCTTTCTCGGAAATCGTGGATCGTCGACGTGCGGGACCTGTGGATAGACGCGTCGGTCGGTCTCGGATTTATCGAGGAAGGGGGGGTGCTCGAACGGGTCAGCCGGGCCTACGAGCGAGTCGTCCTTCGGACCGCTGACCGGGTAACGGTAACGACCACCGTCCTCGGTGAGCGTCTCGAAAGCCAGTACGGGATCGATGACCGGAAGATTGTCCACCTGCCGAACGGAGTCGAGACCGCCGAGTTTCGACCAACGGACGGTAAGTCGGCGTCGACCATCGTGTATACGGGTAATGTCGGTCACGCACAGGACCTCGAAGCCTGCATCAAGGCCCTGTCCGAGATGGACTCCGACACCGCGACGCTTCGGATTGTCGGTGACGGTGACATAAGGAACGATCTCGATGAGCTCGTCTCCGAGGAGGGACTCGACGACCGGGTCGAGTTTACGGGACTCGTACCGAGAGAGGAAATTCCCGGGATACTCGATAACGCCGCAATCGGCGTGGCACCGCTGAAAAGCGACGACGTGTTGGAGTACGCGATTCCGACGAAGGCCTACGAGTACATGGCTTTCAGACTCCCCGTCGTGGCGACCGGGATCGGCGAAATAGAGGTTCTGATCGATGAGTCTGAGGGAGGCGTCTTCGTGGAGAACGACCCGCAACGACTCGCGGAGGCATTCGACACCCTGCTGGCAGATCCCGAAAGACGCGAGCAACTCGGGAGGAACGGACGAGAGCACGTGGTAGAACGGTACGACCGAGGCGTCATCGCGGCTCGACTGAGCGCCGTACTCGATGAGGTCGTCATCTCGTGAACGACTCTTCCGATGATAGGTCGATCCCCCGTGCGTTCGAGCCGAGCGGCTCGTCCGACGGTCGGAGCGAACCGCTCACGACGCCGAGCGACTGGCCGCTGTTCTATCACACCGCGAGAAACATGACGCTCGCACAGTTGACGGGAATCGTCGAGCGGAGGCTGCGTCACGCCGTCGTCCCCCGTCTCCCGATCGATTTCGACTCGCGGTACGAGCGCCTGATCCCCGCGGAGTTGGTGGCTCGGACGGGACCGGTACAGCGAAACCTAACGAGGATCAGACGGAGCCTTTCCGACGCGAAACGCGACCACAGTCGGAATTTGGCCTCCGAGGCCGCTGCCGGGGAGTTCACGTTTATCGGACGAACGATATCCTTCGGTGACGAGATCGATTGGGACCACGAGAAGCTCGACGAGTTTCCGCTCCTCTGGCGGTTGAAGCTCCAGTCGTTCGAACACCTGGAGTGGTTGGTTCTCGGCGATGAGCGCTCGTCGAGCGACGATTCGATCCGATCGACGTTCGAACCGCAGATCCTCTCGTGGGCGAGCGAAAACCCCATCGGAGAGAGGCAGTACCTTCGTCGCTCTTGGATCCCGCACTCGGTCTCGTTGCGGATACTCAACTGGAGCCGATACGCGGCGTGGTGCGAGGAGGACGGTTCCGACTCCGTTTCTGAGAGCGTGTACGAGGCGATATACAAGAACGCGTTATTTCTCGAGAATCACGTCGAGTACGAGATCGACGGAAACCACCTGATAGAAAACGCCATCGCGTTGATAATGGCCGGCGTGCTCTTCGATCATCACGACACGGGCTGGACCGAGAAGGGGGTCGACATCCTGGAGCAGGCCGCCGAGACGCAGTTTCTGGCCGACGGAGGCCACTTCGAGCGGAGTCCGATGTATCACATCATGGTGCTCCGGCGATACATCACCGCCCACGACCTCCTCACGGAAACGGGTCGCCCGAGCGAGACGATCCGAGAGACCGCCGAGCGGGCGCTCGGATTTCTCGCCGAAGTGTCGGAGCCAGGCGTCGGAATACCGCTGTTGAACGACGCCGTCCGGGGGGAACAGCTTGAAGCCGGCAGTTGTCTCGCGTACGGAGCGTCCTGTTCGCTCGATCGAGAGGCTGTTCAGTTAGATCATCCCGGGGGGTCGGGGTATCAAATGATATCCTCTGCCGGGGGAACGATGCTGATCGACGTCGGTGACGTCGGACCGGCTCATCTCCCTGCACACTCACACAACGACCATCTGAGCTTGCTGCTTTGGATAGACGGAACGCAGGTGCTCGCGGATACGGGTGTGTACGATTACGGCGGCAACGAGCGGAGGCAGTATTCGAGAAGCGTCAGGTCCCACAACACGGTCCAGTATGCCGACGCCGAGCCGATACCCATCGGCGGGAGTTATCTTATGGGTAGACGAACCGCAGTAGACGTCCTCAAGCGGGGTGCAAACGGTGTTGAGGCGAAGTATTCGAGAAACACGACGCTCGGTCCGCGATACGAACACCGACGAGAGGTAGTCGCAACCGGATCCGGGTGGAAGGTCGCAGATAGCGTCCAGTCGGACGAGGCGGACGAGTACACCGTTAGATATCACTTCCACCCGTCTATCGATGTTCGTGAGGCCAACGCGCTCGGCCAAGAGTTCGTGGTCCACGCAGACGGCTCCGAGCTGGCGAGGTTCGGCTTCACGGGCGGTTCCGACCACCGGCTTGTTCGGACGCCGTACTTCGAGCGTTTCGGACGGGAACAGGACCGTCCGTCGATCGAGGTGACGTCAGACTCTGGCACTGATATCTGTACCAGGGTCGACGTTGTACAGCGAGACGACACAGATGCGTAGCGGTTGAGCGATCTCCCTACGCGCTGGTCCCCGAGGCCGTAAACCTACGCGAGCACGGCATTGAAGCGCTCGGTCACGATGTATATCACGACGATCCATCCCCATAGCTTGATCCACTGTATCCGGTTCCACCACGTCGTACCTCGTATTTGAGGTGCGAATACCTCACTCGAGATCAAGAACCAGCAAAACGAGGAGAGCAGGTACACTCTGATCGAGAGCAGTTCGAGCAGCAGCATAACAACCGGGGAGATCAGTAGGTACGCTACGAAGGTTATAAGCAACAACCGGAGCTTTCCGTTGTTTGCTTTCGGATCCGCACTCGCTCGGCTCCGAAAGGACCACGTCGGCATAATTCACGTTCAGTCGTTGTGTGGATAGTAAGGAGACAGATATCGGTCTCCGACCGAAGGTATATGATGGACATAACGATCCTATACGAGACACACCATTTGGTATGGAACAGAGGAAGCCGGTCAATCTCAAAGCTAGCGACCATCGAACAGACCGTGAGAGGGCTGTGTGTAGCCGCGATAACGAGCGGAAGGAGAATAGCGGGTCGATGAAGGGCCGCCACGTTGATTTCTGTTACTGATATGCATCGTGAGACATGCAACGAAGATACGTTGCTCGAAAAGGCTGCGCTGTTCGGCGTTGCGCTGCTTATTATCGCCGTCGCGATCGCCATCGTTGTCCCACCGGCGGAGAGATATGAGATATCAATATATGGAGCGTATCCGTTCTATTTTTGGATTTGTCTCGTCGGCGCCATGCTCGTCGGCGCGCTCGTTATCCTCGGAAGCGCAGTCCAGTCCACCGGACGCTCATGGATCTTTGGGCTGTGTCTGATACTCATATCGAACGCGTTACTCCTCTCATTGCCGTTCGTTCGAGGCTACTACATGTACTTTCGCGGCGACCCGCTGAGCCACATCGGATATGCATTGGATATTGTGAACAGCGGGGAGGTGTTCGGGAACATATATCCGCTGACTCATCTCCTCGCAGTCACTCTCTCTACCGCGACCGGCTGGGAGTTGCGGACGGTTGCTATGTTTCTTCCACTGGTCTTGTCAGTGCTCTACTTCGGAGCGATGTTCTATCTGCTGGCTCGCCTGTTCGAGTGCCGTCAGCAAATTCTGTTAGTCCTCCCCTTCACAATGCTCCCAGTTATGGGACGTGCGCATACAGAGTTTCGTCCGTTTGGCTTCGCCGTCTTGCTACTCACGCTCGTGTTGTATCTGTTCGTCGCGAGCCAGCGTACTAGTGCAATTGGGTTTCGAGTCGCGTTTGTCGTCACACTCGTGTCGATAATACTATACCACCCATTAGTTGGTATTTTCACCATTGGTATCTTTGCCATCTGGTTCTTGAGTCGATATATTCCTCGAGTCCATACAAGCGATCTAACCCCGACGAACGTCGTGTCAATCTCAGCGGTGATATTTTTCACTTGGTATTCAAATTTTACTGGGATAATACTCCGATTTGATTTTGTATATGAGTCAATTTTTGGGCTCGGTGGCGGCAACTCCCCTGCAGACAATTACACTCAGACCGTTAATGAAGCGTCTCCGCCGCTAATAGATATTGTCAGAGTTGCGGTGTTTCGGCTGGGGATCGAATTTCTACTTTTCGCCCTCGGATTTGCATTCATCGCAGCTATGACGTATATATTATGGAAGGGCCGTTCTAATGTGGGCACATTCATTTTCGCGTTCGCCATGGCACTCGCTGTGTTTAGCCTCGGCGGCCTCGCGTTCCTATTGGTGGATCTCATCGTTCCTCATGAGCGGCCGTTCCAGATTGGGAAGATATTTGCAACCATTCTCGTTGGAAGACTATTTTACGTTCTGTTGAAACAAATAGAATGGCCGCTATACGAGTCCAAAATACGAAAGAGTGTCGGCGTCATCCTGATCGTGACGCTAATTCTACTTACCGGCCTTTCTGTATCTGGCGCCCATCTTTCCCCGGTAGAAGCCGAGAGTAACCATCAAATAACTGAGATGCAGTTTAGTTCGGCCGCTTGGATGGCTGAACACGATACTACTGCAGACACCTACTTGGAAGCCAGCTTTTCGTATTACCGCTACTCTCACGCCTTGTACGGACTCCGGACCGGGCCAGAAGATACCCCTTCGTTTCAACGTTCGCCTGATCATTTTAATTATGATGTAGATACGTTTATGGGAAGTAACTATACAAATAATCATTATTTATTGATTAGTCACCGTGCACGGATATTTTATCCGGAGATATATCCAAGGTTTCAAGAGAACTGGCGATTCACTCCTGAGGAGTTCGATCGACTTGAGCAGGATCGAACGGTTACACGGACCTACGACAACGGTGATCAAACACAGTACCTAATAGAGGGTGAAATAGAGTGATTGCGTGGATCACTCCAGTTTCTCACCGCGTGATTAGTACTGTACTTCTGGACAGAAGAGGTTGCGCCGGTTTTGAAGCGACGGTCGCGATCAGACAAGGATCGAATATGTTGCAAAAAATATTAATTGAATTTTATTCCAAAACAGTAAAAATGCGCCGAAAGCCCGCGCAGGTTTATTGATATAGAGCGTCAGATAGATTTACTTTCCGTCGTAATTCTGTTTTCACTATCGTTAACCGAAAGGACAACTTCATCAATTGGACCTCGAACGCGCATTAAGTGAGTATAGCTCGCGGTATCGCCGGTGATACTTGTACTTTCGGCATCGACTGTCGATCCATCGTATCGAAGTTTCGTGACCACCGTGTCAAGATCGCCACCGGCGTGGGACACCGCCCAGTCGACATCGAATCGATTCCAGACTGGGTCACTTTTATTTTGTAAGTCGAACTGTTCGATAACAGGCTGCGCTTCGTCTTCAGACGACGACTGGGCATAGAACGTGTCTGTCTGGGCGTCGACTATCTCCGGTTCGTACGCAACCGCCCTGAACTCGTACTCGATCTCAGAATCAAGCCCAGAGATTTCTTCGCTAAACTCACCAACAGAGCTAAGTGTTTGCTCTTCGGTAATGTTCCAGCTTTCGGTTCCAAGTTTACGCCACTCAAAACCACATATCGCACTTGGGACGCCACTAAGATTCGTTAACTCTCCTATAACTGTCGCCGAGGAGTTCGAGATATTGCGCGCATCTACTGTTTCAATGCTGACGGTTTTTTCTACCGCAATATCGATAACGGCGTCCGCGATGCTGTTTCCAGAATCACTTACGCGAGCCTCGAGCTTATAATTCCCCTCACTGAAGCGCGCAGTGTCCAGTGAATCCTCATAATAACCAGTATCTGGATTGTAATTGGCTGACAACCAAGAGCCACTGGCAATACGATAAGAAACATCAAGACTGCTGTCCGCTTCCGTGATATTGCTCACATCGATTTGGACTGTAACGGTTCCGCTCACAGATGCACCATCAGCCGGGGTTTTCCATGTCACCTCAGTTGAGGAACCCGAGTTCAGGCGCGGAGCCGTCTCACCACTAGTCGCTACACTGAACATATCTGTTTCTACTAATCCTGTATCGTAGGAACCAAGACCGATCCAGCCCTGAGTGTGATCTGCGTCGGTCGTCTCGATATCCCAGTTTAGGGGTTCCTCCTCTACAGCTGGCCATACTTTGGCTTTCAGTTCGCTTCCTTCTGCGCGAAATCGTCTCAGATAGAACGTATCCTCTTTTGGAGTTCCGAATCTTGCTATCGTTTTCCCATCTCCGTCTGTGTATTTTCCCAAGCGGAAAGATTCCGAGGGTTTCTCAACTTCAAGCCAGTATCCGTTTTCACTACCATTACTTCCGGACGACCGAACGTGTGCGCGCGCATGAAATCCGAGACCACTGTCGTTGGTGAATTCAGGGACGCGGAATTTGTCAAGGATTTCTACATCGGTCGGTTCCCCGACGTCGTTACATGAGAGTGCGCGTCGGTCTCGTGTGTCTCCGAAGTGTTCAAATGAGAGCGCAGTATCACCAGCGAACGCGGAGCTAGAGGCGACGCCCCAGTCTTCGTAATCACTCTCCCACTGCGGCGTCCAGTCATCGAATAGCGGGGAATCCGTCGTCGGCTGGTCATCGTTATCTTTCGGTGAGATATTAATACCGACCTCGTCCTGTGAAGGTACATTCGGTTCAAATGGGGCGCCACCTTGGGTTTCCGAGTTGATTGTCGTCGAACCCATCGTTCCTAATCTCTTCCCTCCGCTCCATGTTAGTTCTTGAATAGTACCCCCACCGTTAGGTGTGTCAATAACGGCAAGCGACGAATCAACATTATGTACCGACAGCCGATCCATGTCCCATTTGAAATTTGAAATTCCTGACTCTCTAAGAGCCGAACCTTGTAAACCCCGGCGGAACCCAACGTTATCAAATACGACATTATCTCCACTGATTGTCCATGTTCTACCGTCATGCGTATACATCGCCTGTTCGGTCATATCGACAAATTTGCAATCTTTGAGCGTGACAGACGATGGATCGACATCAAACAAATATATTGCAACCCGACCGTCGTATGGGCGGTCGCGGTCAGGGTATGAAGCAAGCAGACCATCTAAAGTTGCACTCTGCATTTTCGCATAAGTATTCGTGACAGTAAGTGGATTCCCAACCAGTTTAGCTAGACCGGTGCCAAGACCTTCGCAGTAACAGTTTTTAATTGTTATCTGTCCGTCAGCTCCGTTCTCAGGGTCAACCACACTACCCGAGCAGGTTTTGAACACAGAATTTGTTATAGTAGCACTATCGCTATCGGATGCGTATGGGGATGGTTTGATGCAGTGGTCAATACTCGTGTTTGAACCGTCCCATTGGTCATTTTCGTACTTTATCGCGATGTGTTCAAACGTACAAGAGTCGATGTTTAGTGAACCATCCTGTTTCCAGACTCCTGACTGCGTTATCTGGTATACTTTTACATTTTCAATATTAAGCGTCATTCCGCTGTTCCCGCTCCGGACGCGGATTCCTAAACCTGTTACGTCGTCGGCTAGGTTTGGACTATTACCATCTAAGCATAGCCCTCGAATATTGACCGTTATAGCAGTAGATGTGTATTCATCTTTTGAATACCGAAACATCGTCGCGACCCTCCCAGATGGTGTGTGTTCGGTGATTCCGAGCATTGACCCTTCGGGACCGTCACCATATAGAGATATTCCAGCAGGAGTGTCAGAGCCGATTCTAATCCACGAATTGGCGTTGTTCCGACCATAATAGAACGTACCACCTGGCACATAAATGGAACCACCTCTCCCAGCAGCATTAGCGGCATCAATAATTGCATCTCGGTTTACCGAGGGTTTTCCGTCGTCAGCGTCTTCCGGATTTCTAATTGCCCCGTGATCGGTGATATCTTCAGCGTCACTTGGGACGTATTCTGGTCGTGTCATAGCGCGTACTCGCTGAAGTCGGTCATGAATGTCGTACCCGCATCACTACTGGAAGCAGTAGTCAAGCTTGTTCCAGTGCCGAGTAATGTGGCGGTTACAGCCGCGCCTCCTTTGACAAAATTCCGTCTGTTAAGACGTCCTTTACTGTCCGAGTATGTCGATTTGTTTGGAGCAGAACCAGTCTCTACCGATTCCTCTCCATCCGCCTGTTTGTGTGCCATCGCATGTAGTAAGTACAGCATAATAGAGATAAATCTTTCTATAATTGGACAAATTAGTTCAGAAGTGTGAATGTAATTCATTTTCAGGTAATTTATATGGTAGTTGCATGATGAGACCTTGGCTTCATCATTTCCAACAATGGGAGGGAAGATCTGTCCACGGTGCCGAAAGGGACTCAAACAGCACAGTTTTTAATTTCTGTATGAGAAAGTGATTTGTAGTGCCGTTTGAACAAATACTGAGTCATGGTTACGGCGGTTCGACGGTTCTATGTTAGTGATGGCGAACATGAGAGCAGTTTTACGGAACTGTCGATACCAGCTCAGCGATGCCGCACGGCATCGCCAAGCGAGCGCTTCGTTGTCAAGTTGGATGTTTCCGCCATCTACCGCTGAGAGGAATCATTTACTCGATTGAGCACGTTGTTCGCGGCTGCTTTCGCTGACGACCCGTGGTAAAGAACGAGATACTCAACGTCATGGGCGGCTATTTCGCACTTGGAATACAGGTCTTAGAAGCCGTTGTCGGCGGCGACGGATTACAGGTCGTCCGCGTTCTGGCAGATAACTTGCGGTCTGGTCTTCGTATCATGCTTCCACCGTGCTGCGATGTGAACGTCGAGAACGGCAAGTGATTCCACATCAGCCAATGTCGTTGCTTTGAGCGTCTATATCGTCCGTCCGGCCCGCCGTCGAAAGTACGATAACGAATGTCACCGATCGAAAAACGTGCTGTCGAGCGCGGCATGACTGGACTGTGGGCGCTGCTACGCAGAAACGCGCAGCAGCGCCCACCACACCCACATTTTCAGCAGATCAGACACTTGTAGATCGTCATGTGATCGGGTAGAACGTGCCCAACTGCGTCGAGAGCGTCACGCACTTCGGCCATGTACTTCAGCCGATTCGGCGTTTCTATATGACTATGGGTCTCTTCGACTCAAAAATAGTGTAATACGAGGTGAAACAGCTTGTTTAGCTATGTGACGACACTGATCTATGAAGTCGAGGATATCGATTTCCTCGGCTTCCACCTTCTAAACCGGTGATATCGGCTAATAACATCGCTATTCAATAGAGCACTTCAGTCAAGTACGTTTTCGAGAAATCGCTCGTACCTGTCAAGCGCAGGCCCGGTCGCGAAGTCGTCAGCTCGAGAAATGAGTTCCTCCTGTGGAGTCGGATGGTTCAAACTCTCAACAACGGCCTCAGCAAGACCATCGGCGTCACCGACAGGTCTGAGTCGACCATAATTACCGTCTCCCAGAATCTCTTTCGGCCCGCTCGGACAGTCCGTCGCGACGACAGGGCAGCCACAAGCAAGTGCCTCAATGAGCACAGACGGAAGCCCTTCATAGCGGGATGATAACAAGAATACGTCAGCCCTCTGCATATATCCGTAAACATTCTCGATGTATCCAGGTATGGAGACTACATCGGCTATGCCGTGACGTTCCGCGTACGCCTGTAACTCCTCCCTCATCCCTCCCTTCCCAGCGATGATCCCCCTCGTATCGGGGTTCTGAGCATGAACTTTTTTAAACGCGCGGATCCATGTATTTAGATCTTTCTGCTCTGTGAGCCTACCAACGTAAAGGATAACTTCGATATCATCGTCCTCTATCCACCTATGCTCAACGGCGCAGCGAGCCTGACTTTTTATCGAGTCAATATCTATCGGGTTGTACAGAACGATAACGTTCTCTCGTTCGACTGACGTCCGTTCTACGATACTCTCGGCGACACCCTCCGATACCGCAATAATCCAGTCAGATGAAGGATAGAGTAGTGGAACCAGCCGGTTGAGTGCCCAGGTCTTCAAATCACGATTCATCTCAGTTCCGCCCGCATCGTGGTGGGTGGCGGCAACAACAGTGTCGGCATTAATTAGACGATTAGCGGCAATCGAAATCACGTTCGCGCGGGATAAATGTGAAAAAAGTATCGCAGGCTCCCTTCTGCGGAGGTAACCGACGAGAGCCGGAAAATTCAATACAACGCCAAAAACGGGTGACCGTGACGGCGGAAGAGTGACCATATCCACGTCGCTAGAGACCTGGGAATGTAAGTTGCCATCAGTCTTTGCTAAGAGCAACTCAACGTTGTACCCCCGAGCGGAGAGACCATTGACAAGGTTTATAGTCACTTGTTCGGCGCCACCCTGTTCGAGACTCGGAATAAAAAACGACAAGAGTGGAGACGTTCCCTCATTCCTGTCCACCAGCGGAATACTCTCAAAACGCTTTTTCGATTTCTTCGGATCTTGCTGTGACGTTAGAGAAATTTTCGGTTCAGAACGCATGTTAGTTTCTCCCATTTAGTAAAGAATATTTGTGCTATGAATATCGTTATTCACATATTAACTCCAAGCAGTCACATAAATGGTACTGAGTCACATTACTGTATCTTCGTAAGAATACACACAAATATAAATTAAATTATAATAACGGGTAAAAGAATTTTATAAACTGGTTTACTGTTTTTCGAACCATATTACTTTTTATTCCGATAGCAACCACGAATGACAGCATGAGTTCAATGACCCTCAACAAGATTGGTTTCAGCGATGGAGTCATATCATTCAACATATACTATGGCTGACATTCAACCTCCAGATTTGAAAATTACCCGCCGAAAAGCGCTAGCTCTCATTAGTGCTGGTGGTCTCGGAGCCGTGGCCGGTCTCTTTCACTTAACGAAAGAATCTGATCCCACCACTAACAACGCGGGGAACGCGAATGAGTCCGATTACATAGAGGCTGAGAGTATTAAAGAGCACGGCGGAATTGAGGGCGATCCATCTATCGAGGCAGCAGAGGCAAATGTGACTGCAATCCACCAAGCGTCCGTTGCAAGCAATGAAAACACCGTGTATCTCCCTGAAGGCGAGTGGTATGTGGGGCACAGAGATACCGGTGTGTTTCTTTATCCAGGTGATCCGGATGCCGACCGTGGCGCTGCCGGCCTGAGCTTTGTCGGTGAAGGCCCCGCACAGTCATTTCTCACCGTGGCACCCGAAATCTCGGGGACAAGTGAAAATATTGTAGTTCGATACTCGAAAAAAGAAGATCATCATAACGTCGAGTGGAGCGGCCTGACATACGACGGTAACGAAAATGAATTAGACTTACCAGTAGACAGGAGCCAATGGGGACTCCACCTTCGGGGATCAGGCGCTTTCCGTTTCGAGAATGTCCGGTTCCGTAACTTCCACGCTAATGGCATCCTCGGTTCGGCGTCAGGAGGGTACTCGATAGACATCAATCGTTGTAGCTTCTATAGGATTGCAATCGGACGGCACAACAATATGGACGGAGAGGTAGTAGGACATCATCTCGGCCTCACTATCGATAGTGATCAACATCTAACAGTTAGGAACACTATGTTCGAACTCGTCTCTGGTACATGTCTTGACCTCAATCCCAATTCCAGAGGGCCTGTAATCTTCAATAATTGCTGGGCACGGGGTTGTGGTGATGCATTTATCAAGGTGAACGGCGGCGGAACGACACGAATATCGCAACTATACTTTCAAGGTACCTCGTCGGAGTTGACCAACGCACTCGAAACAGAACCCGGGCTCGGCGAGCACCACGGTCGCAATTTCATTTATAGACTCGATGGAGACAAATCGAATCTTCCCGAATTCATTTTGAACGATATCGAAGCCAGTGGTATGCCGTACCACGCAATACAGGTTCGTAGAGGCCTTAGTATGGCTATTGAAGGGGGGAAAGATGGTCCGATTGTCTTGAGTGATATCGCCGGGTACGAAGATTTCCATGGCGCCCTTCGGGATGACGATGACAAGGAGTCAAGATTCGATTTCGATATCGGAGAACTATCGGTCCATGGTACTGTAGGGAACGTTTTCAGGGCGCCGAGTTCTGTCGGAAGTATAAATATGCTCAATAGAGACAGAAATGGAGGCCTCGGTGACACCGGAAATATCAGTATAAAAACAGATAATCAGGGAGCCGAACCGTTTGATCCGGTGACACCATCGCGAGACGAGGTCGGGGTCATAACTGTTGCCGATGATGTTGAATGACGGATAGCAGGGCCAGTCAAATGGTAATATACGACGGTCAGAGGAATGATGTCCACCAGCAATGCAGCAGGGGTGATCAGAAACCGATATATATAGTATTAAATTGCCTCAGGTAAACGACGCTCGGAGTTTATTAACCGATTTTCGTAGCAGTGAGGCGGACTCGTACGTCCACTTCCCCCCGAGCGACGCAACAAGGTGCGGGTGTAACGGCCGGAACAGTGGGTTCGCGAGGAACGACCAAACAAAGTATTTGCGTGCTTCCCGGTAGCGGCCCGCTCTGACAGCAGACCGTGCCAAGTTCCGACGCATTGAGGCAAGAAACATCCGTGCGAGATAGAGCCCGTGTTCTCTCGCGAAGTCATAGTGTTTATCGATGAATAGCGGATACGCCACGTCCCGTTTTGCTTCGAAATTGCTCGTGATATTGCCGGGGACACCGCCTTGTCTGAATGTAAGCGTTTCTTGGACCGGTTTAAAATGGCAGTGCTTGGCAAGACGGAAGAACCACTCGCGGTCTTGCCAAGCAGGAAACCGTTCGTCAGGGAGCCCCGCGGCATCGATGGCATCGGCCGCAACCATTATTGAGGAGAACTGCCCGAAGTTCGTCCCTTTCAACAGCTCCTTGATCACGTTACCTTCGGCGGTCGGTGCGGTGACCATTGTTCCGCTGGGACTGTCAGTGCGTTTGCCGGTGTAAACGACGCCAACCTCTGGGGCCGAAGACTCGAACGTTTCTACTTGTCGACTGATCTTCGTCTCGTGCCATCTATCGTCGTCGTCCAGAAACGCGACGTACTTCCCTTTCGATGCCCGGATACCATTGTTTCGAGCAACGTTTGCGCCCCTGTTCTCGTTGTGTCGGATGAACGTTACTGAGTCAAGTCGGTCAAGATCGCTGTCGGTCAGCGTCTTAGCGACCGGCTTTGGGGAACCGTCGTCAACGATAAACAGTTCGATACTGTCGTAGGTCTGTTCGACGACGCTTTCGACCGCATCGGGGAGATGTTCACTGCGATTGTACGTCGGGATTACAACGCTCACAAGCGGTTGACTTTGATTCGTGGACGACCCTGTATTCATTATCTTCTTCAATACTTGGCTTCCTAAGCATTTGAGTAATACATCAATAATACTGTCAGCAGACCGCCGCGATCAACTTGAAAGTGCTTACATCTCCAGCAGTATAAGAACATTCGGTTCTCATCATCCACCGGCCGAGTTGTCACCCATCAGGATCCGTTTGGCCATTGGCAAGGTAAGGAACGTGACCGACGGATACAGCTGCGAGATTCTTTCTTCTCCCTCATTTGCCGGGCATAACAGCCGCAACACCACGGAGATAACGAGATACTCACACGCCTCTATTAGCGTCTCATGCTCTTGGGTAGTTGGGAGGATTCAACCATTTTCACAAACGTTTCCATGTGATCCAACCGCGGGCCAGATTACTTCTCCTGGCTATTAAACAGCTAGATGGTTAGCATGATAGGATCTTTCACCTGTGGATATAACGGAACAATGTGACCACACGACGAAACCCCGTTCAAATTGAACCGGTTGTCAGGATAATATTCAAACGACAAAATCGATGCGGAGTCACCGTCTAAACCACGTGAGGATTCCGAGCGAGTCAAAGACAGAAGAACACTGCTACGTGTTATCGCCTGAATGCTTTGGTGCTTATTGGAATACAAAAATAAGACTGACGCAGGCTGGCGAGGGCTCTCAGGCGGTAGATAGCCTATAACTATTTGCGGTCAGCTAATCTTTTTAACAGAATATATACAATGTACACCGTTCTTGGAAGTGCTATCAACCACCCGGACGTTATCAACCCCTACTACGGGATTTTCAACCGCAGGTCTTTTAAGTCGCTCGCGGATGCGGGGATCGACCTCAATGTCGTCTCTCCCCGTCCATACGCGCCCCCGTTTGGACCGTATTCCGCGTATAGTAATATTCCCGAAACCGAAAACTGGGGCGCCTACACCGTTCATCACCCGCGTTTCTGGTACCTCCTGCCAAAGCGGTTCTTCTACGGCCTTTCGGGCGAATCGTACGCGAAGCGAGTCCCGAAGTACGTCGAGGACACCTTCACGCCACCCGATGTCGTCCACGCGTGTCACATCTATCCCGACGGTTACGGGATGCTGCCCTACGCCCGGAAGCACGACCTCCCGCTGTTCGTCGTCGCACACGGGACGCTCCTCAATACCTTCGAGAACCAGCGCAGCGGCGTCAAAGCGAAGATACGGGAGACGCTTGAGGCGGCGACCGGCGTTCTCTGCGTCAGCGATGAGCTCTCTGAGATAGCGAAGCGGCTCACCGACCCGTCGAAGGTGGTGACCGTTCCTATCGGCGCGGACCCGCAACGATTCCCCGTCGATCAAGAGCAGCGACTGCGCCAAGAGCTCGACATTCCGCACGATGCGACCGTCGTCCTCTTCGTTGGACAGTTTAGCGAGGCGAAAGGCGTTGGCGAGATCACCGAGATGCTTCCCGACGTCGATCTCGAAAACACCGTCTTCGTGTTCGTCGGTGCCGGTGGAGACATGGAGACCGAACTGAGACGGACCGTCGGCGAAAGCTCGTTCTCCAATAGATACGTCTACGCTGGCCTATCGCCGCTCGCTCTAAGACGGTGGTACGCCGTTGCGGACCTGCTGATGTTGCCAAGTCACTCGGAGGGTCGGCCGACGGTGATTTATGAGGCAATGGCGAGTGAGACGGCGGTGCTGGCCTCAACGGTCGGCGGCGTTCCCGAACAGGTAGTTGACGGGGAAACCGGCCTATTGGTGCCGTCAGGTGACCCGGTCGCTCTGAAAAGTGCACTCAAATCGCTGGGCGGAGACAGCGACCGGCTTCGGCGGATGGGAAAAAAGGGGTTAGAACGGCTATACGAGCATAACTGGACGTGGATAGACCACGCCGACCGCGTCAAACAGATCCACCTCGAGGCGATTGAGGACGGAGCGTCGCCGACCACTACTCCCCGGTAACACTGTCTCGTCAGCCGCCATTGTCGATTGGTCCGGAGTACACACAAACCGTCCGTACGGGGACTGACGAGCCGCAGCCGTTCGAGCGGATCAGAAGCGGGTCCGGTTCTTCCCCATCGCTGTCGGCGGATTCGGCGCGTCATTCCGTTTAGACGTGCGTCCACAGTTCACCCGTAGGGCACAGCCACCGTCCTGAATACCAGAACCGGTGTGCAATCGCGACGGTCGTATACTCGGTGTTTCTGGATTCGATAGTGCACAGAACCACCTTCTCGGTGTTCCAGTCTGCGTCGCTCGGCGCCGTGTAGAGAACAGCAGCTCCGCGCGTGTCAGGAGCACTCGGACGCAAGCACCACCCGTCAGATAGTTCCGTATCGCTTCGCAATACTTCTGTATGATATTATACAGAGTTCGTATAACCAATATGAAAATACGGTCTGAATGATTATGGAGCGTACGAAACTCAATTCGTCAGGGACAGAAGTTCTCATAATCGGTGGGGCTGGTTTCATAGGCAGTCATATCGCGGACTCGCTCGTCGACAACGCCAACGTCACCGTCTACGACAACCTCTCGACCGGGCGTTCAGAGAATCTTCACCCCGATGTCTCACTTCTCAACGACACAATCAGAAACCCAGAGCGACTAACTGGGGCCGTTGAGCAGGCTGATCTCGTATTCCACTTGGCCGCACAGGTGAGCGTCCAGCGCTCTATCGAGGGTCCTATCTTCAGCCACGAGACGAACCTCGACCCGATCCTCACGATACTCGAAGCCGCTCGCGGTTCGGACACTCGCGTCGTTTTCGCGTCCAGCGCGGCCATCTACGGCGAGCCTGAGTACACGCCGATCGACGAGGACCACCCGAAGGAGCCGAACTCCCCGTACGGCCTCGAGAAACTTACAGCCGATCAATACTGTCGCTTGTATCACGACCTCTACGACGTCGAGGCAGTCGCGCTCCGCTATTTCAACGTATACGGCCCGCGTCAGCAAGCCGGCGACTACTCGGGCGTCATCTCCATTTTCCGCGAACAGGCCCGTGCCGGTGACCCGATCACGGTTGAGGGCGACGGAGCGCAGACGCGCGACTTCGTGCACGTCGACGACGTCGTGCAGGCGAACCTCCTCGCAGCGACCGCTGAAGATGCCCCTGGCAATGGGATTAATGTGGGTACAGGCACCGAAATTACGATCCGTGAACTCGCCGAGGCAGTCAGGCAGGCAACGAACTCCGACAGCGAGATAGTCCACGTCGAACCCCGAGAAGGAGACATCAAAGAGAGCGTCGCCGATATTTCCCTCGCACGCAAGGAGCTGGGATACGAGCCCAAATACGAGATTTACGATGGGATCGAAGCGTACCTAGGTGAGTAATGTGATACCCGTTAGATCTCAAAAGCTAGATCACAGACAATTGGGCGCTCGATGCTAGCAAGGGTATTCAAATTCAGCTTCTCGGCAGATTAATAAGTTTGACTCCATTATCTACCAAGCGACATCCTCTCTCAGAAACCGCTAGATCGCTATCGAAAAATTTTAATGAAAGTGTTATAATATAAAGAGCGGAGGAGTATGAGTCAAAGATTGTATAGATTAAGAATGCTTCTTAATTGATTGACTCCACCGGACTCAAAAGAAGATTACTCAACTAGTTCAATTAAGCCACTCCGGCAGATTGCAAATATTCTATAATGTTGTGTTCTTTTTATTTATTTTCTGGAATATCGTCCACATATCCCAAATCATGGAGATGCTGTTTTAGTTCATCATCTATTTTGTTTTCTCCTTTTTTAGATGTAAATCCACCCATTTTTGTTTCTAATGCATCTACCAATTCATCCCATTCTTTGGATAAGTCATTATTTTCAGGATATGATATCGAATCTAAATCTGAAACATGCATAATTTTTTCTTTTTTCTCATTGTGCATAGTTAGTATAATTCGCCGAACGTCATTTTCACGGCCACTCTCCATTTCAGGGCCTGTTTCTGTATTTATCCTGTCAGAAAACAACTTCCATCCCTCAGAGCTCCGGATGCCGAAATAATATTCATCAGGTCCTATTGCTGAAAAGTATACTTTTTTTCTAACGAGATCAATCGGCGATTCGGCAGGATACCCTTCAACAGTATTTGGAACATCTATACCAGAAGTCGATAGAATAGTCGGCATAAGATCTATCATACTCACTTGTTGATTAATCGTATCTTGCTTCCAATTAGGGTGGCTGATTACAAGAGGAACTCTAACCATGTCCTCCCAGAATGCTGGAGTTGGTGTATGACCAATCATATTATGAAGGTCTGGATCGAAACCTTCACCGTGGTCAGACGTAATCACCATAACGTCTTTTGCTGGGTCGAAGTGGCCACGATCTTTCAGAGTTTTTATGAATAATAATAGCTGATCGCTCCAATATTCACAACATGCGAGATATGCTTCTTGTATATCATTTAATTCCCCATCACTAAATTCACTCCCTCCATTAGACATGATAATATCAGATGATAATGACGAAAGATCGGATCTGCTGTATTTTTTTGAGAACTCTCTAGACTCAAGATATTCTTCTGGAGGCTCAAACGGATGATGTGTATCCATATAATGAATCCAGCAGAATTTATTTGTATCCTTGTTAAGGCTTAACCAGTCAAGAGCATCATTGTTTAAATCAGGTGCTGGAGAGTAATAATGATTATAGGATCCGAGGCTTATAACTGGGTTTAAAATATGGAAATAAATCCATTTTGCAAGTCGATTGAATCGTTCTGAAGGAACTTGATTGACTATCAACTGAGATTTCTTTTTCCAAGATTTCTTTGATAGGTTTCCTGCGCTAAATCCACGGTCATAGTCATATTCTGAACTGACTAGATAGTTATCTGTCCAGAATCCGCATTGGTAACCTGCCTCTGAGAACTTTTCAGCCATTGTCGTTAATCCCTCAGATTTGTCAATTCCGTAGCCACTGGTATCTGCATAGACTCCAGCTGCCATTGCTGGCATAGAGTGTGCTGTCGCGTTTGCAGTTGCAACGGCATTTGTGAAATTGACGCCGTTGATGTTTTTATGCAAGTCAGGTGCAACTTCTTCAAAGGCATCATGCCTCAACGCGTCAGCTGACAAGATAAAGACATTTCTAATATCGGAATTTCTTTTGATCACATGTATGTATCATAGCTTCGTTTGATCAAAACACCGATATAAACAATTTCTGCTCCATCAATAAGATTCTTATAGTAACTTGATATTTATATATTCCCAACGCATATGTGTTGTAACTATGATTTGCACATCTGTTTATCACAATCATAATCCTGATAGCTACTGGAATTAACCCGGGTAATAGGTATGATCTTTGTATCCAGATTGCCAAGTTTCTAGATCAAAAAAACCCAAATAATTATATTTGACTGGTGAGAATCATTTACAATGTCACTTCCTTCTAAAGCACGTACGTTCGTTAATATTTCTCAACAAGAAGGCCTGCTTACAGCACTTCGAAGTATGTCTAACGAGGTTCAGAAGTCATTGCTTGGTAGCCGGTTCTTTACCTATATGACGGTACTTAGGTACAAGAAACAACAATTTCTATATGATGCTCCCGCATATCCATACAAAAAATTACATATACGTCCAAATCAAGTGAATTGTTATAATAAAGAAATAAAACCATACACAGGACTCGGACTGATAAGAGGTGGAGGTTGGGATCACACCGACAAGTGTACTCCTATCAGAAAAACAACTCATTATAGAGGGATACAGCAACGTTTTGAGAAAGGTTTGGATTGGGAAGAAACTGCCTATGTACAAAAAAGACTCCTGAATGGAGAGGCAGAGAACCTTTCGGATCGTCAGCGAAAACGTGTAGAGTACTTTGAGGATTTGTTCTACGATATTAAACAAAATGGCTACCGATCTAATAGGAGTTCCGAGCATAATGCCCCGGAAGGAGGAAATCGGCAGGGATCTCTCAGACATGTCCACGCTCTCGAAGTGCTTGTGACAATTGGGCGAGATGGAGAAATATACCTAAATGAGGGGTTTCATCGGTGTGCCATCGCAAAGTTTCTGAATGTTAATAAGATACCAGTAAACGTGCTAGCTAGACATGAAGAATGGCAAAAAAAGCGGGAAATTATTAAAGCGGCATCCAATCAAGGGGCTGTCTCTTGTTTAAGTGAATACGTTACCCACCCAGATATGGAAGATATTATAACGAATGAGTTCCTCGGAGATACTTCTCATTTTGATAGCAACCACTGAGTGTTTATATCATATATCTACCGTGGTTGTGTAAATATTCTCTTCCAAGTTACACACCGTCCAATCAATCTTAGAGTGATTCTAAGAAGGTGTTCAGTTGTAAGATTTAACTGATTAGTGACAGGAACAGCACCATTTCAATTATTTGTTGATTTAGTACTATGTGAGTGAACTGCAGGTTCGGTTTCGACCGACAGGTAGATCAAAGCGTATTCAGTCGTATCCGCTTTAGTCAGAATAGTCTGTTATCAGTGTTGACCACTATAGCAAATAAGACGCCCAATCCGGGCTTAACCGCGGACTATGCCGACACAGTTTAACAGCGTCCTTCCGAATAAGTTCTGTTAAAACAGGCGCTCTCGTACACCGTCGGAAGCGCGATCAAACGTACATAGAAGATTGTAAACTGCTTCATCGTCGACAAAGTTCGGCCCGTATCCGTCGCAGGGAATGTAAGCAATATATACAGTACATCACCAGAGTTGTCTTGTAAATAGAACTAGAATAGAAAGTCCGATAAAGAAATTAGATCAATCAAAATATTCTAATATATTAATATTGTTATGAAATAAAATCTCTTATCTCACAAAATTCGAAATACTTTCAAAATAGTGCGGAGTTTGGGTAAATAGCTAACTGTTAATTTTCAGCAACTTGGTCAAATGAGTTCCGATGAATAGTCAAGATATAAGCTGAGTCACTGCTCAGCTCTAGTGATCAATCAAGTGTGTTAGTGTTCTCTAATATGAGAACAATGATTTACGTGTTATCCCAGTTGAACGGCGTACAGCTCTGCGTACTTCCCGCCGTTCTCAACGAGTTCGTTGTGTGCTCCTCGTTCAGATATTCGACCGTTTTCCATCGTGTAGATCCGATCTGCATTCTCAACAGTCGACAGCCGATGCGCGATCGTGATGATCCCATAGTCTCGGTCCATTTTCTCAATCGCCCGTTGGACTTCCTGTTCAAGATTAGTGTCTAAGTCACTAGTCGCCTCATCAAGAATCAGTAGGTCAGCGTCCTTCAGCAGTGCACGTGCAAGTGCAAGGCGCTGTTTCTGCCCACCGGACAATCTGACTCCTTCATCGCCCAGCTGTGAGTCGTAGCCGTTAGGAAGATCATCGAAGAACTCGTCAACCCTAGATATCTCACAGGCGCGTTTAAGATCGTGTCGTGTCGCGTCCCGATTTCCTACAGTGAGATTGTACCGAAGGCTTTCATTGAAAATGTATGGGCTTTGTCTGACTACCGCGATACGATCGCGCCACTCTCTAGGATCCATCTCATCAATAGGCTCTCCATTCGCGTGGATTCGACCAGAGTCCGGTTCATAGTACCTTGCAAGTAATGACACAATTGTCGACTTTCCAGCTCCCGACTGGCCAACAAATGCGACAAATTCGCCTTTTTCGACTGTAAAATCAACACCAGACAGAACGGTCTCGTCATCATTATATGAGAATTTAACATTATCAAACTCAACCGAGTTTACGGTTTCTGGTACCGTACGAGCGTCCCCAGCGGGCTCACGAAGCTGTTCGAGCTCGTTGACGAAACGCTGAGTTCGGACCAGATGGGGGAGTTCGTTTTCAATTGTATATGCCAGTTCATTAAGCTCGCTTGCCCTAGGGGCGAGTTGGAACATTGTAAAAAGGAAGAGCCCGAGTTCGCCAAACGATAGGTTTGCTAATCTAAGTGCTAAATATATTAGCATGAACACAAACACGGAAACAGCGAGGTTGTAAAAATTCCTTATAGCTGATTGGTTCCTTTTTAATTTTACTATATTGTAAGTGTACATATCCACTGCGTCAACGAAGCTTTCGTATATTTCATCAGTGAGATTGAATATCCGAATATCTCGGATTCCAATCATCCCAGCTTGAGCAGACTGGTGACGACGCTCGTTCGCGTCGGCAACCTTGTCGCCGACCTTGTATCCAGGATCGATCACGTATCGAAGCACAAAGGTAATAGTACCAAGTATACCGACTGCAACCAGCGTTAGTAACGGGGAAACCCACAGTGCGATAAGCAGATATACACTAGTGAGAAGCACCGCGTTGATTAGTTTGACGATTTTATTTATTACCCCTGCGGCAGTAGCAGACTCTGTGATGATCGTGTTGAGAATCTCATCAGACCCTTCTTTGTCGAAGTATGCCATACGGGCTTCCAAAGCGCTGTCAAACGCGCGCTTCTGGAGGTGTCGCTGATAATTAAACCGGAGTAAACGCCGGAGATAGCTGTACAAGAAGCTGCCGGTGTAACGGAATGTCATCACCGCCGAGACTCCAACAACAACAAAGCCGATCGTGAATGGTATTCCAAGAATTTGATATGCCGACACAAACAGGGCCATTAGTCCATCGGCCTCTGAAACAGGATCGTTTGATTGGAGTAGTTCAACTACTGGAACAATAAACGTTAGTCCAACCCCCTCAAGAACAGCGACGACTATTCCTAATCCAATCAGCAGTATGGTGAATTTTGGATCATAGCGTGCGGCACTGAGGAGTGAATCTAGCTTTTCTCTGCGAGGCACCGGTTCATTTTCGATTTCAGGCATGATTATTATGATTCCGTTCCATTACTAACGTGATACCAGAAGGCCGTATCAGTGACCCCCACAAGACATTGAGACCCGGCACGCACAAGCGTAAGGTGGAAATCCATTTTGTTATATAGATACTACTGGTCCTTTTTCTGCTGATTTCGCTTGGTTTATAATTTATTTATAAATTTATAGGTTAAAAATAATAAAGTAATATATACAATATATCCTGTGAATTTGAATTAAAGACGAAGTCCATTTTTGTCAGGGGTGTACCTTTATTAGGAGGTGAATTGAGGAATGTAGAATATATCACCAGTCAACTCTAACAGATCACTGTAATCTTATACTGGTAGACAGGCAGTTATTGTTATTCTGGGTCAAAGGTTTGCTTGTTTTACTGATAGTGAGTAGAGTGATCAACAGGACTATTTAAATAGCCCAGCGTAGCGCTGTTTTTAGCTGACTTGAGAAAGGTGCGAACTTGATAATTTTGAGCGACACCACCTTGCATTCGTGACGGTGGCTGGATACTGGTATCGTAGACGCTGTGCACCGGCAATTAGCTTTCGAAAAGGCGGTTTGCTTGCGCAGCCGTTGTTATCCCTGGCCGCCCGGCGATGGACGCAATGAGGGATCCGACGTGTTTCAGTCGCTCTTCGAGCCCGTAGTATGCAGACTTCGCGAAGCACAATGGCGCCTTTAGCGTCCAGATGTTGTTTTCTAGCCGAGTGTGACCTTCAGAATGATAAATATCGGCGAGAATTTTCCGACGAATCTCCGGAGAGAGGTCATACAGTTCACGTTCAGCCGAGAGGACCTCTTTAATGCCGTCGATTTGATTGCTCTTAGTCCACATTTCACTTTCTTCTCTCCGGTACAGCGTCAGAGTTCATCGACATACGTGAATTTGGTACGCTTGGCCAGTTCGATCATGTAATAATTGTCATTCGCGGCAGTAAACTGGAGAAATAGTATTATTTTTGTTAAAATGTCACACTCAATAAGCATCGAACACGTATAGCATGGGAACGTGTTGAAGTGTAATCATGTTTAAGCACATTTCCTTCCATCTCCGGGTCAGGATACCTGTGAGTTGCGTTATTTCGCTTTACACCGGTGTAAGCGACACCGACGTCCGAATGCTGTTTCAACGCCGCGGCGGTTTTGGAAAGCTTACCTTCTAACGGTATATCATCGTCATCAAGAAATTGAACGTATTCACCGGTTGCAGCTTCAACTCCGGCGGTTCGGGCCGGGCCACAGCCTTTGTTTTTTCCTTGGCGATGCCCTTCACCTCGTCGTATCGCTCCGTCACCGGCTCGGCGTGACCGACGCCGGAATCGTCGACGACGATCAGTTCAACCGGTTCGTACTCCTGTGCCAATATGCTCTCTATCGCCTCCGTCAATAGTTCGTTCCGGTAATATGTCGTGATAATAACTGATATCGTTGGGTTCATAACATTATTCCAGGTGCGCACTCTTGCCGGTTGACCTCGTTTGTTCGTCGGTCGATGACTTACTCCGAGCAGCCTCGAACGTCGTCAGGAGTCCGTCCACTTGCGTCTGGACGCTAAATTCGTCGAGGATCTTCTCACGTGCTCGGCGAGATAACTTGCGCCACTCAGCGTCGTTTTGCAACAGACGGAGCACCAACTCCGCCGTCGCGTTTGGATCGCGCGGAGCCGTTAACAGACCGTTCTCGCCGTGGTCGACGAGTTCGGGAATCCCCGAAGTAGTCGTTGAGACCACCGGCGTTCGCATCGACATCGCCTCCATGAGCGAGACGGGGATCCCGTCTCGTTCTCCCGACTCGGTGATGACACTCGGGAGGAGGAAACAGCGAGCCCTTTCGAACTCAGCGACCAGTTCCGCATCGGAAACGTTATTGAGAAACATCACGTTCTCTTCGATTCCCAGCGAGGAGACAAGACTCACGAGCTCATCGTACTGTGATCCGGATCCGACGATATGATATTCGACGTTCGGAATCTCCTGAGCGACGATGGCGATAGCCTCAATCGCGGTCATAATTCCCTTTTTTGGGTGGAGTCTCGCAACCGTCAGGACTCGCCCATCCTTGGCCGGAGCAGTCGTGTCGAACTTGTTCAGTCTGACGCCTGCATGGACAACGTCAATCGCGGTCTCAAATGTAAAACGCTCTCGCATATACTCACGGTTGTACTCGGATATCGTAACGACCCGATCCGCACTGGAGAGTAGTTTCTCAGTATAGTCGCCGATCGGTTCTTTGAAAATATCATGTGCGTGTGTAGTGAGGGTAAACGGCACGTCGTAATGGGTGCTAAGATACGGACACGGTAGCGGGAACGGCGTAGCAAAGTGAGAGTGTATACAGTCGATCTCCCACTCGAGTCCGTCTAAGAATTCGATGCACTGGCCCGCCCAGATGACATTTCCGACGTTGGTTTTCACTGGGACGTCCATTGACAAGATTTCGAAGCAGGAGTGTGCCGTAAGCGTAGAGAAGAACGATTTCGCTGCTCCGACTGGGTTCGGAACGTCGGCGTATCGCAGCGGCACGTTTAGGTTATCAAATTCCTCGTGAGTAACCGACTTATCGCCGTCACCAATTGCGAATACAGCAACGTTATGCCCACGCTGTTTGAGAGCGTATATCTCGTTTAGTATAAATGTCTCCGAGAGCTTTGGAAATTCTCTGAGATAGTATAGGATGTTCATGTATTATATAATACATCGGAGGTCTTACTTTGTTAATTAGATCTTTCTACAGATAGAACAGCGCTCCTTCGACGCGCTCAGAAAGTCCAGAACGTTTTGAGCGTGAAGAGATATCCTTGGAGTGACAACGACAAACGGATAGGATACGTTGATAAGTCTATTGGCCGATATTTTCCCATCGGACAAAAACAAGACTCAGTAATAGAATTGCGCCTGAAATGTATTTTTATTTGTTGTTTTATTGTATATTATCTGAAGAAGAACCACCGGTTTTAATTATGTATAGCGATACGTATTAATTCTGTTTCGATAACCGGTAAAAATTGCTAATCTGAGACCTCATATTATTGTTTCGATCCGCCGAGCACTGTAAATTTCGGCCCGCCACGGAGATCGGCAGTTCTACATTTTTGCCGTCCGCGGTCTGGCGTACAGTAACAAAAGTTTGCTACTCCCTCCACTGACCTTGGTGTTCATCCCACGAACCACCGAGGGTGTCTTATCATATTTCTTTTCGTCGTATGACTTGCTGGCAGAAACAGAGTAATTCGAGGTCGCGGATCGGCCCACAATTCTTCGTCCGGTTGCGGAGCAATTGTCCGTACTGAAGTCTATATTAGAATTTAATCCGTTAGTCTTCAATCGTCGCGGAAGCGTACGCTTCACTAACCGCGTCAAGGTAGCGTTGAGATAAGGGGTGAAGCGGTCAAAAAATCGAGTGGTTCATGCACTCGTTCGACCGCCTCAGCGGCGATAGCGGTTATATCGAGTTAGATCTTCTGGAGTGAGAGGCGACACCCGAGCCAGCGATGAAAGTCGGTATCCGCCTCCGTCTGGCTGAATTATCACTTTCGGATACCGTTCCATTCTTGAGAGGTTGGGTGTCGATCGTCATTGTACCACCGTGCATCGGTAGGTGCAGAAGGCCGATTTACAGCCGACCGGCGGTGCTCATCCGAATCATGTTGCGGTTGATGAAACGGTGATTCAGTTCAATTCTGAGCGATTCTGACTGTACGCTGCCGTCAACCCCGACACAAATCACCTGCTCCACGTCCGGCTGTATTCGACGAGAATGCTCTGTTGAATCCGCAGA
>NZ_NHPE01000004.1:0-43165 GCF_002252895.1 Halorubrum sp. Eb13
CGCGACGTCGACGTCGCGGCGCGCGAAATCGCGGATCGCCATCGCCGTGACGACCTCGAAGAACGTGAGCGGCTCGCCGGCGGCCGCGCGCTCGACGAGCCACGGCTTGACGTCCTCGACGAAGGCGGTGACCGCGTCCTCCGTCATCGGGAGGCCGTCGACGCGGACCCGCTCGGCGAGCGCGGAGAGGTGCGGCGAGGTGTAGAGCCCGACAGAGAGCCCGGCCTCGCGCAGGATCGACTCGGTCATGCGCGCCGTGCTCCCCTTCCCGTTCGAGCCGGCCACCTGCACGAACGGCACGTCGTCCTCGGGGTTGCCGAGCCGGTCGAGCAGCGCCGCGACGCGCTCGGTCCCGGGCTTGACCGAGAAGCGGCGGAGGTCGAAGAGGAACGCCGCCGCCTCGTGGTAGTCCATGTCCGTGGGTCGGCGTCGGGTCGCTTAGGCGTAACGGACCGTGCCCTCGAACCCGGCACCGGTGGGCGGTTCCCGCCGCCGCGCCGGCCCGTCGCCTCCCGCCGCGAAGAGCAACCCTTACGCGCGCGGCCGACCGAGCGATCGCATGAACGAGACAGCGGCCGCGTCGGCGTCCGCGGTCGACGAGGCCGATTCGACGGGGGACGACGGCGCCCGCGACCCGGCCCTCGTCGGCGAGGGCGTCCGGCGGTCGTACGGCGACGTCGTCGCGCTCGACGGGGTCGACCTCCGCGTCGAGGCCGGCGAGGTGTTCGGGCTCATCGGCCCCAACGGCGCGGGGAAGACGACTCTCGTCCGGGCGCTGACGGGGACGACCGACGCCGAGGGCGACCTGCGCGTGTTCGGCGTCCCGCCCCGCGAGGTCGACCCGCAGCGCGTGGGCCTGCTCCCGCAGTCGTTCGACCCGCCGGAACGCCTCACCGCGACCGAGTTGGTCGAGTACTACGGCGGCCTCTACGACGACGCCCGCGGCGTCGAGTCGGTCCTCCGGGACGTGGGGATGGCCGACGACGCGGACGCGTGGTACGAGACGCTCTCGGGCGGCCAACAGCGCCGGACCTGCGTCGCGACCGCCATCGTCAACGACCCCGACCTCCTCTTCCTCGACGAGCCGACGACCGGGATCGACCCGGCCGGCCGGCGGTCGATCCACCGCCTGATCGAGCGGCTCGCCGACGGCGGGACGACCGTCTTCCTCACCAGCCACGCGATGGACGAGGTCGAGCGCCTCGCCGACCGCGTCGCCCTCCTCCGCGACGGCGCCGTCGTCGCGGTCGGGCCGCCCGACGAGCTGATCGCCGAACACGGCGGCGCCCCCCGGTTGGACGTGACCCTCGACGGCCCCGCGAGCGACGGGCTCGTCGAGCGCGTCGACGAGCGCGTCGCGGCGAGCCTCGCTGGCGACGCCGACGTCGAGTCGACCCGCGAGGGGCTGCGGGTCCGAGGCGTTCGGCCCGAGACGATCGGCGACGCGGTCGACGCCCTCGACGCCGCCGGGGTCGCCTTCGAGTCGCTCGCGTGGTCCGAGCCCTCGCTTGAGGACGTCTACCTGCGGCTCACCGGCGAGGAGTACTCGCCGCGGGAGGGGCGGGCGATCCCGAGCGAGGAGACGCCGGCCGCGCCCGACGGCGGCGACGCACCGGACGGAGGCGGCCGATGACCCGCGTCGGCCGGATCGGCACCGAGGCGACCGCGGCGGCGCGGTCGTTCCTCCGGCGGCGAACGGCGGTGTTCTTCACGTTCTTCTTCCCGGTGATCCTCGTGGTGATCTTCGGCGCCTTGGTCCGCACCCAGCCGACCGGCGGGGGGCTGTTCGCGGAGCCGGCGGGGTACTACATCCCCGGCTACCTCGCGGTCGTCGTCCTCTTCACTCCCCTCTCGCGGGTCGGCTCGGAGATCGCCCGCCACCGCGACGGCGGCCGGTTCGAGAAGCTGGCGACGACGCCCCTCTCCCGCGCGGAGTGGCTGCTCGCGCACACACTGGTCAACGTCGCGATCATCGGCGCGGCGAGCCTGCTGATCTTCGGGCTCGTCCTCGCGGTGACCGACGCCGAGCCGGTCGTCTCGCCCGCGCTCGCCGTCCTCCCCGTCTTCGTCGCCGTCGGCGTCGCGCTGTTCTGCGGGCTCGGCGCCGTGCTCGGCGCGCTCACGGGCTCGCAGGACGGCGTGATCGCCGCGAGCAACACGGTCGCGCTCCCCCTGCTCTTCCTCTCCGAGACGTTCGTCTCGCCCGACCTGCTGCCGGCGTGGTTCCGGCCGGCCGTCGCCGCCTCGCCGCTGACGTACTTCGCGCGCGGGACGCGGGCGATCGTTCACGAGCCAGGCGCGTGGGTCGGCGACCTCGCCGTCCTCTCGGCGCTCGCGGTCGCGTTCCTCGCGGTCGGCGCGTACGCGGTCCCGCGGACGGACTGAAGCGGGAACGGCATCGAACTAAGTCGGAAGGGTACCCGACGGGGGACCCGCCGTCCCCGAAGCCGGTCATTTATATCGCACGGTGCCGTCTCGGAGAGACGAGAGAGGTCCAGTGTTGACGACCGTTCAATTCACCTGTTCGGACTGCGCGCAGACCATCGAGGTCAACGAGGAGATGCGGGAGACGATCCTCGCCACGGGCTGTCCGGTCTGTACGACCGGCGCCAGCGAGGGCGACTTCTCCGACGATACCGACGACAGATAAGGTCTCGCCCGGACGGGTCGCTCGCCGGGTGACGATCGAAAATCAGCGCGTCAGCGGCCGCCTCACTCGTCGTCGCGCTCGACGACGATCGTCCGCCCGGTGAGTCGGTCGGGGACGAACCGATAGAGGTCGATGTCGAGGTCGGGCTTCCCGTCGGCCCAGATCTCGAAGAGGGGGCGGCGGGTCTCCCCGTACTGCGCGATCGTCTCGGGCGTGAGCTCGTCGAGGTCGACCCTGCGGAGCGTGCCGACGCCGACGACACTGCCGTACTCGTCGCCGTCCTCCTCGTACACCACGATGCGCGCCTTCGGGTTCGAGGCGAGGAACTCACGCTTCTCGCTGTCGGGCGTCGACACCAGCCGGAGGAAGGCGTCGCGGGACTCCTCGTCGAATCCATAGGAGATCGGGATAGCGTACGGCGTCTCGTCGCGCGCAAGCGAGAGCACGCCGGTCTCGTGGTGCGAGAGGAACGCGTCGACCTCCGCGTCGGTCATCTCGACCTCGCTGTTCGTCGCCATACGCAACGAGTCGGCGTACGCCCGGATAAAGGACACGAGACGGATCGGACCGCGGAGCCGGCGAGGCGGGTGGAGGTCCGCGCGCTCGACGGGCGGAGGTCTGCGCGCTCGGCGGGCGACGGCGATGCAGTCGACGTATCTCGGGGTAACGGCGGGGAGAGCCGAGGCAAACGACGGGGCGGCGTTACGCGGTCTGGGGGTCGCTGATGTCGCTCTCGGTGACGGGTTCGCCGCAGACGACGCAGCCGACGTCGAGCAGCGTCGCCCGCATAGCGTCGTCCACCTCGATCGACCGACGGCACTCCGGGCAGACGAACGTGTGAGTCCCTGGACTCGTCATGGATACGAGTACGACACAGACACTCATGAAGGATGGTTTGGATTCCTGAAGTTTCGGAATCCGATCAACGGCGGCTCTCGGTCGCACGCGGCCGCTCAGTCCAGTAGCGACGAAAGCAGCTTCCGCTGTGCGGCCGCGATATGCTCGCTGAACGTCGAGCGGTCGATGCCGAGCGATTCGGCGACCTCGCCGGCGTTCGCCCCCTTGGGGTGATCGAAGTAGCCGGCGTCGTAGGCGGCCGTGAGCACCTCGCGCTGACGCTCGGTGAGGTCGCTCCGGTCAACGGTGACCAGGTCCGACTCCTCCGGCGTCGACGACGACTGGAGGAGCCGCAACACCTCCATGTCCGGGGTCGACTCCCGGAACGCGTCGAGCACCGATCGGAGCGTCGGGAGATCGGTCGCGTGGAACGTGACGAGGAGGCGCCCGTCTCGGATCGTCGTCTCCGAAACCGGCAGCCCGTGCCGGTCGAGCACCGCGAACGGCGAGTCGGCCGAGGAGTCGGCCTCGAACCGGTACGCGGCCTTGGCGCCGTAGTCGAAGACGACGTCGACCCCCTCGGGCACCGACAGGTCGGCGTCGGCGATGAACTCGAAGACGGCCGACCCCCCGGCCCCGTCCGGCGTGCTCCGCGCGACGCTGTAGATCGGGCTCGAACCGTCGGCGACGCCGTCGAACGGCGACGGCGTCCCCGTCGGGAGCGAAACCTCCGCTCTGATGCCGGATCCCATCTGCATCCGTCCGTGACCGCCCCCGGGCAAAACGTTGACGCCGTGGGCCCGTCTGCGGTCCCGCACCCCGGTGGTCCCGCGTCCCGGCCTCGCTTCGCGCCGCGACGCGGTCGGGCGCCTCGCTCCGCGCGGGCAGGCACCCCGCCGCGAACGGGTCGGAGGCGACCGATTCCGGCGCTCACTTATAAAATACCCCTCATATACAGGGGCGGTGTTGGGGTGGGTGGAGCGGGTACCTACATCCATGAAGCGACAGGCCTCGTACGCGACTGGACCGACGACGGCGACCGAGGGAGACGAGACGCTCGACGCGACGTTCGACGCCCTCGCGGACCCCGACTGTCGGGCGATCCTCGGCGCCGCCGACACGCCGATGACCACGAGCGAGCTGGCCGACGCGTGCGACATCGCGCTCTCGACGGCCTACCGGAAGGTCGAGCGACTGAGCGAGACGCCGCTCCTGGTCGAGGGAGTCCGCTTCGACCCGGAGGGAGACCACGCCGCCGAGTACAGTCGCGGCGCCACCGACGCGGCGGTCGAACTCGGTGACGACGGCGTCACGCTGACCGTCGAAGACGGGAGCATCGACTCGCTCACCGCGCCCCCCGAGACGACCGGGATCTCTGCCGACTGACTCTGAAACGCCGGTTTTTCGGGCTGATAATCGGGCGATCAGCCTTATGTGCCGCCCGGAGAACCCGTACCGTATGAACGCCGGTCCGGATCCCGAGACCCTCCTGAACCTCGCTCAGGACAAGGTCGTGGTCCTCGACGAAGACGGGATCTATCGGCACCTGAACGCGGCCGCCACCGACGTGATCGGGTTCGACCCGGAGGCGCTCGTCGGGACGGACGCGTTCGATCTCGTCCACCCGGAAGACGAGGGACGGCTCAGGGAGACGTTCGCGGCGGTCGTCGCCGGCGAGGTCGACCCGGACGAACCGATCGAGTACCGGTACGCCACCGCGGACGGCGGGTGGGTGTGGCTCCGGACGCGGGTTCACACCCCCGCGGAGACGGGCGTCGACGGCTACGTGTTGACCTCCCGCGACGCGACCCGCGAGGTGGAGTCACGGCGGCGCTTGGAGACGATCGCCTCCGTGTCTCCGGACGTGTTCTGGATGTTCTCCGCGGACTGGTCCGAGCTGTTGTTCATCAACGACGCCGTCGAGAGCGTGTTCCACGTCGCCCCCGACCGGCTCCGTCGGAACCCGGAGAGCTTCCTCGACGCGGTCCACCCCGACGACCGACCGTACGTCGAACGAGCGATGGAGCGGCTCTCGGCGGGCGAGTCGGCGCTGATCGACTACCGGCTCGGGACGGAAGACGGGACCACCCGGTGGGTTCGAGTGCCCGGCGAGCCGGTCGTGGAGAGCGGGGAGGTCGTCGCTGTCACCGGGTTCGCGCAGGACGTCACCGACGAGTACCGCCGCGAGCGACAGCTCGCCGTGATGGACAACCTGCTCCGTCACACGCTCCGCAACGACATGAACATCGTCGACGGCACCGCGGAGCGGATCGTCGACCGCGTGGCGGCCGCGGACGCGTTCGACCCGGAGGCGTGGGAGAGCGAGGGGGCGGGGACCCCCCCGACCGACCCGGAGGAGCTGGCCGAACTCGGAGCGGCGCTCGCGGAGGACGCCGAGACGGTTCGGCGGGTCGCCTCCGATCTGCTGACGACCGCCGAGAAGCAGCGCGGGGTCATCGACCTGCTTCGCCAGCGCGGCTCGCCGCAGTCGGTGGAGGTCGCCCCCGTCGTCGAAGCGGCGCTCGACATGGTCGTCGACGACTGCGACGGCCGCGGCGAGATCGACGTCAGCTACCGCGGACCGACCGCCGACGGAGCGGCCGGCGTCGAGCCGAACGGCTTCGAGCGGGCCGCCGACCGGGACCGCGACCCCGACGCGACCGCGGACGGCGATCCCGTCGCGAGCCTCTCCGTCTCGTACCCGCGAGGCGTGCGGGCGTTCACGCATCCGGAGCTCGACTACGCGATCGCCGAGCTCGTCGAGAACGCGATCGAACACGCGGAGTCGACGCCGCGGGTTCGGGTCGACGTGACCGAGACGACGGAGTCGGTCGGTATTTCGATCCGCGACAACTGCCCGCCCATCCCCCCGGAGGAGCGGTACGTCATCACCGACCGGTGGGAGATGGACGACCTGCGCCACACGGGCGGGATGGGGCTCTGGCTCGTGTACTGGGTCGCGAACCGATCGGGCGGCGACCTCTCGTTCGACACGCACGCGGACGGCAACGTCGTCACGCTCACCGTCCCGAGCGTCGGCCGGGAGGCGGGCGAGGAGTCGCTCGCGGCGAGACCGCCCGGGCGACCCGAGACGGCGGTGGGACGCGCGAACGCCGGAAGCGACGTCACGGGACACGCGGCCGGGAAAGAAGTCGACGGTCTGGAGGACGTCGGTTCGGGAGCGGGGAGCGGGTCGGGGAGCGATTGAGGACGGGGACAGGGAGCGATTGAGGACGGGGGCAGGAAGCGATTGAGGACGGGGACGAACCGCGCCGATCCGCGGACGGTCCTCGCCCGACCCAGACGGTTCCGAACGGTCGTTCGTTATTGACTCCGCTACCGAAGACGCTCCCACGGATCTTAAGCCACAGGTTCGCGTAGATTCACCTTGATGGGTACGCTCAACGAGCTGTTCGACCCGGATCGGGTCGCCGTCGTCGGCGCGACGTCGCGCGAGGGGGCCGTCGGCCGCGCCGTCACGTCGAATCTCCTCGACGATTTCGACGGCGACACCGTCCCCGTCAACCCGAACTGCGACGAGGTGCTCGGGACGCCCTGCGTCGACGAGGTGGCCGACGCCGACGCCGACGTCGCCGTGATCGTCGTCCCGCCCTCGATCGTGTTGGACGCGATCGAGGCGTGCGGCGCCGCGGGCGTCCGGAACGTCGTCGTCATCACCGCCGGGTTCGGCGAGACGGGGGAGGACGGGGCCGCGAGGGAGCAGCGTCTCGCGGAGATAGCCGACGAGTACGACCTCAACCTCGTCGGCCCCAACAGCCTGGGGATCATGTCGACGCCCTCGGGCATGAACGCGACGTTCGGCCCGGAGAACGCGCTCCCCGGCGGGCTCTCCTTTATGAGCCAGTCGGGCGCGTTCGTCACCGCGGTCCTCGACTGGGCCAACGACAACGGGATCGGCTTCAAGGACGTGGTCTCGCTCGGCAACAAGGCCGTCCTCGACGAGACGGACTTCGTCGACCACTGGGGGTCGGACGAGGAGACCGACGTGATCATCGGCTACCTCGAGGGGATCGAGGACGGCCGCGAGTTCATCGAGACCGCCCGCGAGACGACGCAGGACACCCCGATCGTCGCCGTGAAGTCAGGGCGGACGAGCGCCGGCGCGCAGGCCGCCTCCTCGCACACCGGCACGCTCGCCGGCTCCGACAAGGCGTACGAGGCCGGCCTGGATCAGGCCGGGGTCATCCGCGCGGAGTCGGTCGACGAGCTGTTCGACTCCGCCGGTATCCTCGGGAGCCAGCCGCTCCCGGACACCGACAGCGTCGCCATCGTCACCAACGCCGGCGGCCCCGGCGTGATGGCGACCGACGCCGTCGGCGACGCCGACCTCGACATGGCGTCGTTCACCGCCGAGACGAGCGACGCGCTCGCCGAGTCGATGCCCGACGAGGCGAACATCCACAACCCGGTCGACGTGATCGGCGACGCCGACGTGGAGCGGTTCCGCGAGGCCCTGGAAATCACCGTCGCCGACGACAACGTCGGGGCCGCCCTCGTGCTGGCCGCCCCCACGGCGACGATCGACTTCGCAGACCTCGCGGACGCCATCGAGGCGGTCAGCGAGGAGATGGACGCCCCCGTGGCCGCCTGTCTGATGGGCGGCGACCGGACGCGCGAGCCGAAACAGCAGCTCCAGGCGCGGGGGATCCCCTGCTACTTCGACCCGGCGCGCGGGATCGAAAGCCTCGCGACGCTCGCGCGGTACCGCGACATCAGGGAGCGCGAGTACGACGACCCGATGTCCTTCGACGTCGACCGCGAGCGCGCCCGCGGGATCCTGGAGACGGTGCGCGACCGCGACGACAACCGCCTCGGCGTCGAGGCGATGGAGCTGCTGGACGCGTACGGGATCCCCACGCCCGACGGCGAGATCGTCGACACGCCCGAGCGCGCCGCCGAGGTCGCCGCCGGCGTCGACGGCGACGTCGTGATGAAGATCGTCTCGCCGGACATCCTCCACAAGTCCGACATCGGCGGCGTCGCCGTCGGCGTCTCGGACGCGGACGTGGCGGACACCTACGAGGACCTGATCACCCGGGCGCGCAACTACCAGCCGGACGCGACCGTGCTCGGCGTGCAGGTCCAGGAGATGGTCGATCTGGAGGACGGCGTCGAGACTATCGTCGGCATGAACCGCGACCCGCAGTTCGGCCCGCTGCTGATGTTCGGGCTCGGGGGCATCTTCGTGGAGGTGATGGAGGACACCACCTTCCGCGTCGCGCCCGTCTCGGAGCCGGAGGCCCGCGAGATGACCGAGGAGATCCAGTCGGCGCCGCTGCTGCGCGGCGCCCGCGGCCGGGACCCGGTCGACGTCGACGCCGTGATCGAGACGATCGGTCGGCTCTCGCAGCTGGTCACCGACTTCCCGGCCATCCTCGAACTCGACATCAACCCGCTCGTCGCACTGCCCGACGCCGACGGGGCGAACGCCGCCGCCGTCGACGTGAGACTCACCGTTGACCCGGAGGAACTCGACCAATGACAGACACCACCACGACACTCGTCACCGCGACCGGAGAAGGCGCCGGAAAGACAGCGATCACCGTCGCGCTCGCGCGGCTCGCCGCCGACCGCGACCGCAGCGTCGGCTACATGAAGCCGAAGGGGACCCGCCTCCAGTCGAACGTCGGCAAGACGCTCGACCAGGACCCGATGCTCGCCCGCGACGTGCTCGGCCTGGACGCCGAGATGCACCAGATGGAGCCCGTCGTCTACTCGCCGACGTTCGTCGAGGGCGCGATCCGCGGCACCGAGGACCCCGACGCGCTCCGCGACCGGGTCCGCGAGGAGTACGATGAGCTCGCGGCCGAGCGCGACCACATGTTCGTCGAGGGCGCCGCCAGCTGGACCACCGGCGGCGTCGTCGACCTCACCGACGTCGACATCGCCGAGCTGCTCGACGCGCGGGTGGTGCTCGTCGCGGGGTACGGCTCGCCGAACGACCTCGACGACGTGCTCGCGGCCGCCGACGCCTTCGGCGACCGGCTCGCCGGCGTCGTCTTCAACAAGGTCTCCGACGACGCGTTCGACTCGCTCGACCAGGACGGGATCCCGTTCCTCGAGTCGAGAGGGATCACCGTCTTCGGCGCGATCCCGCACGAGAAGGAGCTCGCGGGCGTCACCGTCGGCGAACTCGCCGACGAGCTCGGCGCCGAGCTGCTCACCGACGCCCCGACCGACGGCTTCGTCGAGCGGTTCCTCGTGGGCGCGATGGGCGGCGACGAGGCGCTGCGGTACTTCCGGCGCGCCCGCGACGCCGCCGTCATCACGGGCGGCGACCGCGCGGACGTCCAGACGGCCGCGCTCGAGGCCTCGGGCGTCGCGTGCCTCGTCCTGACGGGGGGACACCGGCCCTCGGGCGCGGTGCTCGGGAAGGCGGCCGACGCCGGCAAGCCCGTCCTCGCGCTCAACACCGACACCGTCACCGCGATCGATCGGGCCGAGGGGATCGTCCGCAGCGGCCGGACCCGAGACGCGCGCACCGTCGATCGGATGGCGGAGCTGCTCGACGCGCACGTCGACATCGACGCGCTGGTGTAGGAAGGCGACGCGCCGATGTCGGAGGGCGACGCGCCGGTGTCGGAGGGCGACGCGCCGATGTCGGGGGCCTCCGGCGGCGCCGTCACCCCCGCAATCGCCGCCCCGTCCGTCGCCGCGGGCGAACGTCTGACATACTGTTTTCAGGGAGGACGACGTAGGCGGCGTATGACCAGTCTCTCGGAGGCGTACGGCGGACGGGGACGCTCCGAGGTCGACCCGCGTCGGCTCTACCTCGGCGTGGGCTCGTTCGTCGCCGGAACCCTGCTCCTCGTCGTCGGGCTCCTCGTCGCCGCGGAGGTCACTCTCCCGAGCGGCTACAGCTCCGGCGAGGCGCGGCGGCTCGGCGGCGTGCTCGGCGGCGTGGGCGTCCCACTGGTGTTGCTCGGCGTGATGGCCGTCCTCCCCGCGGACCGCAACACGCGGGTCGCCGCCGTCGTCGGGGCGAGCGTGATGTGCCTCGGCGTCGCGCTGTTCGCGTACGCCTACCCCTACCACTGGGTCAGCGGACCGCGACCGGAGCTGACCGACCTCACGCTGCCGACGGCGGGGCTGTACTTCGTCGGCGCCGCGACGGCGCTGTGGAGCGTCTTCGTCGGGGTCGCGAACTTCAAGACGCGCAACGACCCCGGCGGCACCGTCACGATGGAGGTGACCCACAAGGGCGAGACGAAGATCATCGAGGTCGGCCGAGACCAGATCGACGGGATGGGCGGCGTCGGCCTCCTCGGCGGGACCCCCGACGGCGACGTGGAGACGCAGACGAACCGACCGGACCGAGCGGGACGGACGGACGCGACGACCGGGAACGGAGCGACGACGAGTTCGGGAACCGGTCTCGGCACGGGCTCGTCCGGAGGCGTCTCGGGCGAGCGACGGGGGGGCTCCGCCGGCGTGAGCGACGGCGGCGAGGCCGACACCGACATCCGGTCGCCCCTCGGCGACGCGGGACCCGCCGACGGGCCGAACGGACCCGCGGGTCCGGGCTCAGACGGGCGGGCCGGCGCCGACGTCTCGCCCGGCGTCGACGCCGCCGCGCGGGACGGCCCCGGCGACACCTACTGCGGGAACTGCACGCACTTCGACTACGTCCGGACCGATCAGGGGATGCAGCCGTACTGCGACCATCACGACGAACTGATGGACGACATGGACGCCTGCGAGGAGTGGACGCCCCGGTAACGGACCCGGCCGCTCCGCCGCCGTCCCGCTCCGCCGCCGTACCGCCCCGCAACCTACCCGCTCTTTCGCTCGCCGACGCCCGTCGCCGACGGGAGCTGCGACTCCGCGACGGCGAACGCGAGCGTGCTCAACACGGCCGTGAGCGTCCCGGCCGCGAGCGCCATCGCGAGGTCCGGGAGGCCGAGCGACGTGACCCCCCGCGCGTCCGGGAGGAAGAAGCCGGAGACGGCGTACAGCACGACCGCGATGGAGAGCACGTAGAAGGGGGCGTTGAGGTACCGCCACCGGAACCGGCCGCCGAGGTACTCGTCGGTGATCTGACCGAGGCTGGAGGTGACGCCGGCGACCGCGAGCCACTGGACGAACCCGTGGACGAACGCGGCCAGCGTCACGCCGGCGGTGATCGACCCGCCGCGGACAGCGCTGACCGTCTCGACCGTCTCGACGCCCTGCACGCCGCCGACGACGATCAGCGCGAGCGCGACGACGTACGTGACGAGGGTCACGCGCCCCGTGTAGAGGACGTTCCGCACCGTCGAGGCCGCCCCGTCGACGGTCTCCTCCAGCCCGAGCCCGCGGAACAGCGAGTAGAGTCCGACGAGCCCGGAGAGGATCCCCAAGACCGCCGCGCCGGCGACGTCGAAGAGGTTCGCGACGACGACCAGCGGATAGATGAGGAGGAGGACGCCGAGGGGGACGAGAATCGTGCCGCGGGTCTCCGGGTCCGCGAGCACCTGCTTGATCGTGTAGTAGAGCGATTCGAGGTCCTGCGCCTGCCGGACGACGACGCGTCGCATCCCGTCGATCGGCATCCGCGAGCGGATCACCGGGAGGACGGATTCGTCCTGCGCGCCGTCGGTGATGACCACCGCGGAGACCTCCTCGCCGGTCGACAGCTCGGCGAGGACGCGGTCGACCTCCTTCCCGACCGCGCGGTTCGCCTTCACGTCGGACCCGTCAACGCCGGTGACGGCGGCGACCTCGACCGCCTCGCCGCCGGCCGCGAGTTCGTCGTGGACGTTCACGCCCTGGAAGAGGACGTTCACGTCCGAGTCCTCCGGGTCGGCCGTCGCGAGCGCGACGGCGGCCTCCGTGACGTCGTCGGCGCCGATCACCGGGGTCGGGATACCGGTCTTGCGGCCGAGGTCGTCGTCGAGGTCGACGCAGAGGACCAACAGCATTACGCGACGCTATGCGAGGGGCCGGCATATGTTTTCGGCTCGGAGCGGCGGCGCACGGGGGCGGGAGTTTCCGGCCCGTGTGCCGGTCGCGTCTCCTCGGTCGGGTCGGCTCAGTCCCCGCCCGACGCCGGCTCGTGTTCGATCCCGTTCATCATCTGGCGGACGTTCTCGCCGTCGCTGAATGCGGCCGGGTACGCCGCGAGCGGGAGGACGAAGTCGTCGCCGGCCGCGACCGGCTCGCCGATGTGAAGCTCCAGTTCCGTGCTCGTCCCCGTCCCCTCGATCTCTCCCTCGGCCGTGTACACGACGACCTCGGCGTCGGCGCCGAGGACCGTCGTCGTGTACTCCGAGCCGCGCTCCAAGTCGCCGACGTTCTCGTAGCGGTTCAGGATGAGCTCGGCTCGATCGCGGGTGCTCATCTCGGCGATCGGGTTGAGCGCCTGCCCGAGCACCCGCACCTGCGGCGTCGTCACCGCGGCGAAGACGGCGGCCTGGTAGCGCTGGCCGAACAGCTCGACTGCCTTGTCGTACTCGGCGACGGTGTTCGTCACGCGGACCTCTCGGGTTTGTCCGCCGACCTCGAACTCGCGCGAGACGGTCCGGTCGGTCACCTCGTTGAGCTCGTACCCGCTCTCCGACAGCGTCGCGTCCGCGACCGTCGCGGTCCCCGCGGTGAACTCGGCGGGCTCGCCGGTGGCGACGTCGAGCGCGGTGCAGCCGGCGAGGCCGGCGAGCGCGACTGCACCGCCGGCGGCGAGCGCGCGACGGCGAGTGTACGGCCCGGCGTCGGCCGACTCGGACCCGGCGTCGGCTGACTCGGCTCTCTCGTCTGCGGTCGGCTCTCCGGTCATGGCTCCCGGTCGCGTCGGGGACGGTACATACTTTGTGTTCGTCCGGCCCGAGCGGTCGGGTCGCCGGCGCGTCACGCTCGCGGCGCCCGCGACACCGGCGTGATAACGCCTCTCCCGGGAACGCGGAGTTCGCACGCTTTTTCACGCCGCGGCCGGTAGGAGGGGACAGATGATCTCCAAGGGCTGTGAACAGTGCGCCAAGGGCGGTAAGATGGTGCTGTTCGTCTACGGCTACTGCGACCAGCGGGACTGTTTCTACTGCCCCCTCGGAGAGAACCGGAAGAACGTCACGGACGTGTACGCCAACGAGCGGAAGGTGGAGTCCGACGAGGACGTGATCGAAGAGGCCAAGCGCATGAGCGCGCTCGGCACCTCGATCACCGGCGGCGAACCGCAGGAGGCGATGGCGAAGACGACCCGCTACCTCGAACTGCTGAAAGACGAGTTCGGCGAAGACCACCACACGCACCTGTACACCGGGATCACGGGGGGCCGCGAGAACATGCGCCGCCTCTCGGAGGCGGGGCTCGACGAGATCCGCTTCCACCCGCCGGTGGAGCTGTGGGGCGACATGCACGGGACCGAATGGGAGGAGATCCTGTACATCGCCCGGGAGGAGGGGCTCACGCCCGCCTTCGAGATCCCCGGCATCCGCGCGGAGCCGGAGTTCCTGGAGTTCTTAGACGAGGGCGCCGCGGAGTTCTGTAACATCAACGAGTTCGAGATGTCCGACGGTAACTACCGCCGGATGCAGGAGGAGGGGTTCGAGCTACAGGAGGGCCACATGTCCGCCGTCGAGGGATCGAAGGACGACGCGATCGTCTCCGAGATGGCGAGCCACGAGAAGGTGTACTTCTGTACGTCGGTGTTCAAAGACGCCGCCCAACACCGGAACCGGCTCAAGCGGATGGCGAAGAACATCCGCCGCGAGTTCGACGAGGTGACCGACGACGGCACCCTCGTCTACGGAAAGGCGTTCGCCGACCCCGAGCGGTTCGAGTCGCTCGGCGTCCCCGAAGACTTCTACACCGTCAAGTCGGACCACGTCGAGATCGCGTGGTGGCTCTTAGAGGAGATGATCGAGGACGGCGACCTCGACGAGGGGGAGATCGTCGAGCAGTACCCGACCGTCGACGGGACCGTCGTCGAGCGGACACCGGTCGCCTGAGCGGCGACTCGGTCCTCGCCTCCGCGTCGCATCGGCACGATATCGATCTTCCTTCTTCTGTGGGACGCGACCACATACCACACTTATGAGGGACCGGTGCGTACCCCCGCGCATGGCCTCCGAAGAACCCGTATTCGCCGACGTGAGCATCGGACAACCGGTGTACGACGAGGACGGCGAGGAGCTCGGGACGGTACGAGGAGTCGACGACGACGGCTTCTACGTCACGTCGCCGTCGGAGTCACGGCAACTGGGGCTCACCGACGCCCGCGACGTGTTCGGCACCGCCTACGTGATGTGGCGCTGTTGGGAGTGCGGCGAGATGGGCGAGATCGGGACGGAGCTTCCCGATAGCTGCCCGAACTGCGACGCGCCGCGCGAGGACCTGTACTACTGGGCGGAGGACTGATACGGAGTGTTAACGACGACGGGAGCGAGCGACGCGGGCAGAGAGTCTGGGGTTTCTACCCAAACGTGAGCTGTCGCTGATCGGGATTTATCATCGAATCACGTCGCGGTGAATCCCTCCGTAGCAGCCGCTCGCGGGGCGAGAGCGAAGCTCTCGCTCACAGCCGGCGCTACGCACCGGCGACGCCACCGCATCGGGGTTTATAAGCTATCGTCGTCGCCGTCGCGGCTGTCCGGCTCGTCGTCCACCTCCTCGCGGAGGCGTTCGACCTCCGCCTCCAGGTCCGCGATGCGGTCGGCGTCCGCCTCCTCGCTGTCAGAGCGCAGTTTGAGGAACACCACGCCTGCCGCGATGAGAACGATTGGAACGCCGAAGAGGAGGACGAGGATGATCAGGATGATCACGAGCTCGGGACCGGCTGGAACGCCGCCGAACGCGGGGACGGTGGGAACCATGAGGCCACACACTCGGTGACGCGACTAAAGCGATCGGGGCGGGGACCCGCCGTCGCCTCCGCGACCTCACCCGACGTCGGCGAAGTCACTGAGATTCGCCTGCAGCCCGGCCGCCAGCGTCGACTTCCGCCGCAGGCGACCGAGCGACACCGGGAGGTGCTCGGCGACGCCGCGGACCGCCTCGCCGAACGTCTCGGCGGTCCCGCGCTCCCCGTCGAACGCGTTCCTGACGGCCTCGCGCACCTGCCAGACGCCGACGGGGCCCCAGTAGTCGTCGGAGACGTGCCGCAAGACGAGCGCCTTCGCCTGTCGCCCGCGGTCGTCGAGGTGTTCGAGGACGCCCAGCCGGGCCGCGTAGTAGGCGCCGGCCGTCTCCTCGACGTACCCGGTCCGGCCCTCGCGGCCCTCGCTGGCGGCCGCGAGGTAGACGCCCGCCTCGGGGTCCGGGTTCCAGATCGAACCGGGCGACTTCATCTCGACGAGCTCGTACTCCCACCGCCCCGGCGCCAGAACGACCCAGAACGCGTTGCCGAGGTACTCGTTGCGGTGGACCTCGATCCGGTCGACGGTCGGGTTATCGCGGATCGAGCCGCGAAGGAACTGCCCGACCGTGTCGTCGACCGCCGTGATCGACCAGCGCGTCGGGACGAGCCGGCGGTTCTCTCCGCGCCCCAGCGCGCCCGCGGAGAGGATCGTGTTGATCTCGTACACGTCGAACCCGCGGCGGTAGAGGTACGTCATCGCGCCCTCGGCGCGCCAGTCGTCGTCCTCCAGGGTCTTCTGTATCGGGCGGGGGACGTGCGGGTTCTCGCCGAGCTCCGCGGTGCGGGCGGCCGCGCGGGGTCCGGTCGGCGTCTTGATGTCCTGCGTGCCGACGTCGAAGTCGAGGTCGGGCGCCCCGTCGAGCCCGATCTCCACGTCGACCGGGCGGTCGGCGATGGCGACCTCCCGCTGGACGCCGACCCAGCCGTTCCACGCGTCGTGGACGCTCGCGGCCGCGTCGGCGCCCGCGGTGACGGAGGCGGAGACGCCCCCCACGGCGTCGGCGCTCGCACCGACGTCCCTGACGTCGACGCCGCGCGCCGAGTTGAGCAGGCTGGTCCGGCGGTCGAACACGTCCGAGATGGAGACCCCTTCGTCGTACCACGACGCGGAGGTCTCGAACGCGGCCGCGCGCTCCTCGCGGCCGACCGGCGACAGCAGCCCGGTCGAGACGTTCGGGTAGTCCGAGCGACCGACGAAGATGGAGGGGGAGACGCTGCCGACCACGGCGTCGTCGGAGACGTGCTCCTCGAAGCGCCGCTCGAAGGAGTCCAGGCGGTCCAAGATGCCGTAGTCCTTCTCGGCGGCGAGGCGCCGCCGCTCGGCGCGCTCGTTCGCCTCGAACTCGATGAACTCGTCGAGCCGCATTCGCCGGTGCTAGGGGCGATTCGGACTTGACGATGTCGCCGTCGGCCGGGCGGCGGTCAGGTCGCGAGCGACGTGACGCCGGCCGGCAGCGTCGCGCCGGTGCTCCACGCGCCGTCCTCGCGCACGACCAGCGGCGCCGGCTCCTCAGCGGCGAACCCGTCGTCGTCGACGCGCAGCGTCCCGCCGACGAGGGCGTCCCCGGTGACAGCCCACGAGACCACGAACGCCGGGTCGGCGGCGGGCACGGGGTCGGCATCGGCGTCGAACTCCCCGTCGTCCGCGGGCGCCGAGAGGGTCACGCCCGAGGGCGCGTCCGGCCCCCAGCGGTTCGCCCCGGCGTAGAGCCGCCCGCCGTGGACGATCGCCTCGCGGAAGTAGTTCGCCCAGAAGTCGCGGAAGTCGGTGTCGAGCCGGTGCCACCGGTCGCCGTCGTCGGTCCGGTAGAGCCCGTTCCCGGTGGCGGCGACGACGCCGCCGTCGCCGAGCACGCGCAGGTCGTGGACGTCGTCGTGGACGCCGCGGCCGTACCGCCGCCAGAACTCCCCGCCGAAGGCGTAGACGCCGCCCGGTTCGAGCCCCGCGAGGACCCCGTCGTCCGGGTGCATGGCGAGCGTCCTGACGCTCGGCTCGCCGTCCGGCGCCCGGTCGCGCCACCGTTCCCCGTGCGGATGCGCGGCGAGGTCGCCGACGGGGTCGAACCGCCAGTCCCCGGTCTCCGGGTCCGGGCTCGCCCGCTGTACGCCGACCGGCCGGGTGCCGACGAGGACCGTCTCCGGACCGGCGAGGACGGAAAACGGGTCCTCGGAGAGCTCGAAGCGGTCCCACTCGGTCCCGTCGGTCGAGCGGAGCAGCCCCTCCTCGGTCGCGGCGATTCGGGCGTCGCCGCTGCGGACGACCTCGCGGACCCGCCCGCACGCGGCGACCCGAGTCGGGTCGTCCAGCGGATCGTCGAGCCGATACAGCCCTCGGTGCGTCCCGCAGACGAGCATGCGTTACGATACGTGCGCGCGATCCGAAAAACGCCGCGCCGCTCGCCCGCGCCGGCGCCTAGTCGTGGATCCCCGTCGCTTCGTTCAGCTGTGGATCCCCATCGCCTCGATCTGCTCCTGATACCGGTTGCGGATGGTGACCTCGGTCACCTGCGCGACGTCGGCGACCTCGCGCTGGGTCTTCTTCTCGTTACACAGGAGCGAGGCCGCGTAGATAGCGGCGGCGGCGTACCCGGTCGGCGACTTCCCGGAGAGGAGTCCCTTCTCGGCGGTCGTCTCGATGATCTCGTTGGCCTTCGACTGGACCTCCTCGCTCAGTTCGAGCTCGGAGGAGAAGCGGGGGACGTACTTCTTCGGGTCGACCGGACGCATCTCTAAGCCGAGCTCCTGGGAGATGTAGCGGTACGTCCGGCCGATCTCCTTGCGGTCGACTCGGGAGACGTCGGAGATCTCCTCCAGCGACCGTGGGATCCCCTCCTTGCGACAGGCGGCGTAAAGGGCGGCGGTGGAGACGCCCTCGATCGACCGACCGCGGATGAGGTCCTCGTTGAGCGCGCGTCGGTAGATGACCGAGGCGACCTCCCTGACGGATCGGGGGACGCCGAGCGCGCTGGCCATCCGGTCGATCTCCGAGAGCGCGAACTGGAGGTTGCGCTCGCCCGCGTCTTTCGTCCGGATGCGCTCCTGCCACTTCCGAAGCCGATGCATCTGCGAGCGCTTCTTCGAGGAGATGGATCGTCCGTACGCGTCCTTGTCCTTCCAGTCGATCGTCGTCGTCAGCCCCTTGTCGTGCATCGTCTTCGTCGTCGGGGCGCCGACGCGCGACTTCGACTGCCGCTCCGAGTGATTGAACGCGCGCCACTCCGGGCCGGGATCGATCTGTTCCTCTTCGACTATCAGGCCGGTCTCCTCGTGAATCAGTTCGCCGTCCGCCGTCCGCGTCAGGTCCGCGGGGTCGAAGTCCTCCGGGTCTAACTCCTCCGGGTCCAGCTCTTCCGGGTCAATTTCGTTTTCGTCGACGTCCTCGTCCCGCACACGCTGCCGGTCGTGATCCCGTTGCCGGGTGGGCCGTGTCATCGCATTTATATACTATCTTAACGGATTAACTTAAAAGTTCGTGAGAGACGGGGATCGCCCGACCGCGCGGTGAGGCGCCGGCGAGGGACGGTCTTCACCACACCGGCGACGGACCCGACTTCACCGCACCGACGAGGGACGGTCTTCACCGCACCGGCGACGGACAGGCCTTTGACGCGCCGGCGACGACTGCGAACGAATGCCGACGATCGACTGCGATCCGGTGACCGCGCGGACCCGTCTGGAGGACGCCGGCGTCCGGATCGAGCCGGGAAACACCGCCCACGAGCGGTGGCGCGCCGAGCGCGAGGGCGCCGTCGCCGTCGCGTACGACGACAAGGTCGTGGTACAGGGGAGCGACCCGACGCGGCTGACGAACCTCCTCCGCGAGGGGGGCGGCCGCGCGCACGTCTACTTCGACGGCGCCTCCCGCGGGAACCCCGGGCCCGGCGCGGTCGGCTGGTGTCTCGTCACGTCCGACGGCGTCGTCGCCGAGGGCGGCGAGCGGATCGGGACGGTCACAAACAACCAGGCCGAGTACGCCGCACTGATCCGGGCACTGGAGGCGGCCGACGAGTACGGCTTCGAGGCGATCGACGTCCGCGGCGACTCGGAGCTGATCGTCAAGCAGGTGCGCGGCGAGTGGGACGCCAACGACCCCGAACTGCGCGAGAAGCGGGTGCGCGCCAGAGAGCTGTTAGCGCGGTTCGACCGGTGGTCGATCGGCCACGTTCCGCGGGAGATAAACGCGCGCGCCGACGATCTAGCGAACGAGGCACTCGATGACGCGAACTAACGACGAACCCCCGGAGTGGGCGAAGGAACGAGCGCGAGAGGTGATGGCGGCCGAAGAGCCCGAGGGTGACGGGGACGCGGCCGAGGACGGCGCGAGCGACGACGATCGGGTCCCGGACGTGCCGGTCGAGGTCGTCGACGAGGCGGAGCGGCTCACGCGGCTCGCCCGGCGGACCGAGGACGACGCGGCCGCCGCGTTCTACCGCGATCGCCGCGACGAACTCGTCGCGGGTCACGACTACGCCCCGCGGCTCCGCGAGGACGACGACACCCTCGTGTTGTACCCCGACGAGTGGATGGCCGACGGGACGGTGCAGCTCGACCGGATCGAGACCACCGACCGGGCCGTCGAGGTGTCGCTGTCCGGGCCGGGCGACGCCGACCGCTACGACGAGATCGCCGCCTACAACGAGGCGGTCGCCGACGCGGTCGCCGACGCGCACGGCGAGCCGCACGCCGACACCGCCCGCAGCTTCGCGGCGTTCATGAGCAATCACTACGTCCGCGCGGTCGACGACGCCGCGCCCGCGGTGCGCGAGGAGTTCCGGGAGGAGTACCTGCCGCGGAACGGCTGGCCGACCGACGAGCAGCTCGCCGTCGTCGAGGAGTCCCTGACGGTGATCGAGTCGACCGCCGCCGAGGTCGACGGGCCGGACTCGCCGTAGTCGAGCCCCGGATCGGCGGTCGCGGCGGCGACGACGCCGCCGTCGCTCAGAAGGTTGAGGGCGCGCGGTTTTCACCGCGCGTGCGTGTGCCAGAATTGCGTCGGTTAGTCGCCGGTGCGTCTCGCGGGGCCTTCGGGCGTTACTCGCCGAGGAGCGCGCGAATCTCGTCGCCGCGCGCCTCGTCGGTAACGAACCGGTCGAGGACCCACTCCAGCTGTCCGAGGACCGCGTCGTGGCCGGCCTCGGTCAGCTCGTACTGGTTCGTCCGCTTGTCGAGCTCGCTCTTTTCGACGAGCCCGTCCTCGACCAAGTCGTCGAGGTTGGGGTAGAGCCGCCCGTGGTTGACCTCGGAGCCGTAGTACGCCTCCAGCTCGCGCTTGATGGCGAGCCCGTACATGGGTTCCTCCGACAGAATCGCGAGGATGTTCTGTTGGAACGCCGTTAGGTCCGATGCCGGTCGCGCTGCCTCCGTGTCAGTAACTGCTTGTGCCTCTGACATAGTTGACTGAAGGGAAGCCGAACTTATAACCTTTCTCAAGGTTCGTCGGTGTTTAAATACCTAGCTGCGGAAGAAACCCCTGATACCCCCGATATCGGAGCTATCGGATGCGACGCCGCCGATACGGACCGACCGCCGCATCCGAGTGATCGCCGGTCAACGAGACGCATCCGTGACGATCTATCAGACGAGTCGGAAGGTTCGGGTGGAAATTGACAATTGATCAACTGGTAAACCGGCCGGATGTCGGTCGAGGAACGGGGCTCCGAAACGGCCGGATCGACGAGACGATCGATCAAAAGCGGGGGTCACGTCGACGGGGCTCCGGCCTCGCCGAGGTCGCGACGGCGAGGGGAACCCGAAAGGACTTTGCGACCCTTGGACCGAATATCTGGCACATGGTCAACCTCTGGGAAGAACTCGAGACGGGTCCGGACGCGCCCGACGAGATCTACGCGGTCGTGGAGTGTCTCAAGGGCGAGCGGAACAAGTACGAGTACGACAAGGACATCCCCGGCGTCGTCCTCGACCGCGTGCTCCACTCGAACGTCCACTACCCGTACGACTACGGCTTCATCCCGCAGTCGTACTACGACGACGAGGACCCGTTCGACGTGATGGTGCTCGTCGAGGACCAGACGTTCCCCGGCTGCGTCGTCGAGGCCCGCCCCGTCGCGCTCATGAAGATGGACGACGACGGCGAGCAGGACGACAAGGTGATCGCGGTGCCCACCGAGGACCCCCGTTTCGACCACATCGAGGACCTCGCGGACATCCCCCAGCAGATCCGCGACGAGATAGACGAGTTCTTCTCGACGTACAAGAACCTCGAGGCCGGGAAAGAGGTCGAGACCCTCGGCTGGGAGGACAAGGCGGCCGCGAAAGCGGCGATCGAACACGCGCAGGACCTGTACGCCGACGAGTTCGGCGAGTAGCCCCGAAATAGGAGAATCGGATAACCACTGAACATACCCTCCCGCGGGCGGGATGCGTTATGCCCATGAGTAATTTTTAGTCGGTGCGTCGCGTACGCCCAGACAGAGCTATGAGCGCGAGCACCCCGTCCGTCGGCATCGACCACCCGACGGTCGTCCCCGCCAACTTCGATCCCGACCGCCGCGACGACGACCGCGAGTCCTCGGGGGACTCCGACGGCGACACCGAGGCGTAATCGCCTCAGATCAGGCGTTCTCGACGACGGCTGACAGCCGGCTGGCGTCGGCGACGAACGACTCGAACCGGTCGTCGACCCACTCGACCACCGCCGGGTCCGTGGACTCCAGCACGCATCGGGGGTTGTTCCGGCGGTCGTACGCCGTCACGCAGGCGACGTCGTCGCACCTGAACACGCCGTACTCGATCGGCTCCGGCGAGACGTAGACCGTCGCGTCGTCGTCGTCGAGCGCTCGGTCGGTCGCCGGCCCGAAGTCGGCGATCGACGCCTCGACGACGTCGCGGTCGATGACGAGCTCGACCTCCGCGCCGGCGTCGAGCGCGGTCGCGGCCGCCCGGTTGAACTGCTGGATAACGATCGGCGAGACCGCGCGGATCTCGGCGCCGCAGCCCTCGCGGAGGAGCTCGGTGATCCGGTCGACCGCGGCGAGCGGGTTCCCGTCCGTCGCGACGGTCAGTTCGCCGGCGTCGAGCGCTTCCGGAGGGAACTCGGCGCCCACGCGTTCGAGGTCGGCGGCGAACCCCCCGTACCGGTCGGCGAGCTCAACCTCGTCCAACAGGGCCTCGTACGCGTCGTGGACGCGCTCCCCCGTCGGCGTCACGCGGTAGGTCGCGTCGCGTTTGACGACCCAGTCGCGCTCGCGGAATCCCCCGAGGATCCGCTGGACCGTCGTCCGGGTCGCGTCGACCGCGTCCGTCAGCGCGGCCGGGCGACGCGGCTCCCGCCGGAGCGTCCGGAGGACCGCGACACGGACCGGCGACCCGGCGAGGTACTGTGCGCCGTCGTGTCCGTGGTCGGCCGTCATCGTATACGCGGTGGCTACGGGTACCGCACGCTTAATCGTACCGCGTCACGGCCGGTGCTGGAACGAGACCACCGTCCCGATGGTGTCCTCGCCGTCGATCGTCTCCGTGCGCACGGTGGCACCGACGACCGCGTCCGCGCCGAGCGCCTCCTCGATCACCGCTCGGAGGGCGTCGGGGTCGGCCCCCTCTTGGAGCACCGGGACGCGCACCTGCCGTCGGTTGACCGCGACGTCACCGAGGTCGTAGTCGGTGTGCTCGAACGCCTCCCGTATCGCGGCGGCGGTGTCCGTCATACCCGCTCTCGGTCGCGGGAGGTGAAAAACGGCGGGGCGACCGGGGCGCGCCGTCTCGAACCACCGCTCCGCCGACGGTCACGCGTACGCGTCGTACTCCTCGCCGAACAGCGCGAAGTAGGCCACGCCGACGAGCCCGATCGCGCTCGCGAGCCCGAACGCGACGACGGGATCCCCCGCGACGGAGAGCCCGGTTCCCGGCACCGAGAACCCGCCGTAGATCAGGCCGCCGAGCGCCGCGCTCGGGATGACGACCGCGTTGCGGAGGAGGTAGTACGACCCCGAGACGCGACCGCCGGTGTCGCGCTCTGCGGGGCCGACGATCAGCGCCTTGTGCGCGGGGAGCCCCGCGAACCGGAGGCCGGAGAACGCGAACAGCGCGACGACGAGCGGCGCGGTCAGGGGCGTGTCGGCGGGGACGTTGATGAGCAGCGCCGGGAACGCCGCGTACACGAGGAAGCCGAGCGCGACGACCGGCTTGAGCCCCACCCGCTCCGCGGCGCGCGCCGCGGGCGGCATAGAGACGAGCGCGACCGACATCTCGATCGCCAGCAGCACGCCGAAGAAGGCCGCGGGCGACAGGGAGAGGGGGCCGACGTCGAGGCCGACCTCGAGGAACTGCGTGATCACGATGACGAAGAACACGTACACCATTCCGTTCGCGAACCGCACGAGCGTGTCGCCGACGAGCAGCGGGCGGAGTTCGGGCGGGAGGCTCCGGAGGTCCTCGACCACCTCGCTTACCCCCTCGAACTCCTTGCCGAGCGTGTCCTCGCTCGCGTCGTAGAGCGTGTGTTGGAGCGCGGTGGCGACAACGCCGAACAGGAGCGCCACCGCGAGCACGTACTGGAAGCTCACGGTGAAGTCGGCCGCGTACTGGATGATCCCCGCCGCGATCAGCGGGCCGATCAGGAACGCGGTCCGGCGGAACACCTCGGTGCTCGCGAACCCGCGCGCCAGCCGCTCCGGCGGCACCGACTGCTTGACGATCGCGAACGTCGCGCCGAGCCCGAACGACTTCCACGCCTGCGCTAAGAATAGCCCGACGAAGATCCAGATCCACGGCTCGAAGACGACGCCCGCGAACCGCACGGTCCCGAGGGTCGGCGCGACGAGCCACACGCCGAACCCGAGGCTCGATAACAGTCCGAACAGCGTGAGCGCGAGCCGCGGCCCGATCCGGTCCGAGAGCCGCCCGCCCGGGTACGGGTACACCGCGCCGATGACGTTTCCGACGGTCCCGAACAGCCCGATGACGAACGCGCTCGCCCCCAACGCGGACATGTACTCGGGGACGTACCGGTTCGTCATCTGGAAGCCGAGGCTGAACGCGAACATCGCGAGCGACAGGACGAGCACGTCCCGCCGCAGCGAGAGGAACTGACGGAACGGGTCGAGGAGGTCGACGTCGTCCGCCTTTCCCATGCTGATAACTGCGCCGAAACGCCCTTTAATACACCGATGATACGGCCGAGCGAGGCGGTGCGGCGCCGATCGGCTCGATCGTTGCCGAGTTTGTTTATAACTCTTGAGTATTCAAATATCAGGAAATGGTTGGCGCACAATAATGTGTGATTTAATTACATGCGATATCTTGTGTAATATGCACGAAAGTGTTGCAGAATACGTGGCAGAGCACCCGAAGATGGCCGGCGTCCTGTTCACCGCGCTCCTCCTGCTGACGCAGGCGGCGCCCGCGTCGGCGGGCGCGTTAGCGACGACCGCCGGGCCGTAATCAGTCGAATTCGTCACTCCAGACGAGTCCCCCCTCGGTGAAGACCGGAAGTACCTCGAGGCCAAGGAAAAGCTCTAGTTGCGATTCGTTGACATCACGTAACTCAATGTCACCGGGGACATAGTAGTTAGCCGTAGCAGACTTAGTGTTCGGAGTGGTAAGTGACCCCGAGCCGTAAGGCCCGTTCGGATACACTTTGACCGAAAGATTCCAAGGCGGCCCCTCGTTGTGTACGTCGACGACCGCAGCCGCCCCGCTCTGGCTCTGACAGATCGTCGCCCCGCCGTCGCCGACGACGATGTACTGGTAGCCGGTGATCAGTTCGCGCTTCGCGACGTTCAGCGCGGTGCGGAGATTGAAGCCGCCGTTCATCAGCCGGGCGATGATGCGACCGAGCTGCGTCGCGGGGGAGTTCGCCACGTCGGAGAGCGTGACGATGCCGCCGCGGGAACCGCGGTGGACCAGCGCCTCGCCCTGCCGGTACGACTGGCAGGCGTTGAGCAGGAAGGCGCTGATGCCGACGTCGAGGTCCTCGTCGGTCAGATCGAGGTAGTCGTCGGTACACTGCATCCCGCGGTGGTCGACGTGGCCGACGTAGTGGAGGAAGTCGACGTCGGACTCGAGGACGTCGCGCATCTCCGCGCGGGTGAGGTCGTGGCGCACCTCGATGTCGAACTGGACCATGTCGCGGAGGCCGTACAAGTCCGCGACCTCGCCCTCCTCGCGCATCTGCTCGTCGTTGCAGACGACGAGCACGGAGATCCGCGACTGCTCGACCTGACCGGCCTCCAGCCGGCGGTAGTACGCGTCGAGGGTGGCCTTGTTGGCGTCGAGCGGGACCCCCTCGCCGACCCACGCGTGCTCGACGGTGTCGACCGGTTCCGGCTGCACGAAGTCGGCGTCCGCGGGGACCGCGCTGCGGTCGGTCGAGGCGTCGGCGCCGCGGACGGGCTCAGTCCCGGCGCAACCGCGAACGAACTCGTCGGGACCAAGTGATGCCGCGCTCAGCGTCACGTCCGCGCCCGAACCGCGGAAGAGCCCGACGCCGCCGCCCTCGCCCGCGGTCACCGGGGTGACCGTCTCGGGAGACCGGACGACCGACAGCTCCCCGGCGACGAACGGGAGCATCTCGACGTTCTCGGGATCGGGGCGCACGTCGGTCGTCAGCGTCCACTGCGGGAGTTCGGGCTCGACCCGCTGGAACGGCACGTCGAGGTACTCGCCCAGCCGCTCCGCGAGCGGCAGGTCGTACAGGCGGCCCCAGTCGAGGTCCAGGTCCGTCGTCTCGCGCTCGTGGAGGTCGACCGGGTAGAACCCCTCGGTGCGGGCGAGGCAGTCGAAGTGGAACGACTGCCGGAGCGCCTCGGCGGCCCGGCGCTCGAAGTCCGGCTCCAGCGGGTGGCTCCAACCGTCGCCCTCGATCCGGGGCGCGTCCCCGGGGACGACGTCGGCCGCGAAGTAGTACGCCAGCGAGACGATCGGGTAGAGGTGCTCGTAGGTCGGCGGCACGACGATCCGGACCCCGGAGTCGGGCGGTTCGATCCGGTCCGGGACGCGGAGCTCGTCGCCCGCCTCGATCAGCGGCGGGTGCCCCCGGAGGGTGGGGAACGACCGCTCCGGGCTCGTCGTCTGGAGCGCGGAGCCCAGCAGCGACACGGCGTCCATCAGCGACTCGGGGTCGGTCGGCGTCTCGATCGTCCCGGCGGGCACCTGGTGGAGCGAGCGGAACCCGAGCGCGACTTCGGCGGGGGCATCGAGGTCGATCCGGGTGGTTCGGTCCGTCGTCGACACCGAGAAGCCGGACTCGAAGGCGAGGTAGAACTTGGTCGGCGCGGGGTCGATCCCGACATGGTACTGGTCCGACGGCATCGCGTAGGAGTCGCCCCGAGTGAGGAGGGTCCCGTCGCCGGCGCGCGTCTCGACGATGGTGACCCGGGGGATCTCGACCGACGCGGTCTCGACGGTGACGCTGGCGTCGACCGGGAAGTAGTGCGCCTGCTCGGGGGTCGCGACCGGGTCGACCGCCCGGTCGGTGTACACCTCGAACTGGGTGTTCTCGATGTGGTCCGTGACCGTGAGTCCGGCGTCGGCAGACAGCGGGTCGATGTCGATGCTCATGTGTGTGGGACCGCACCCGACCGCCGGCCGGGGTGCCGGATCGCCGGGGGCGGGTCCGGCGCGACGGAGCGCGTGCCGGTCCCGGGCGCCCGGCGAACGCGGCGCTCGGTACCGGTTTGTTGACCGAGACGGCGATAAAGCTTGTGTCGGTGAATCGCCGTGGACCGAACGGATAAAGGGGCGCCCGACCCACATTCGCGTAATGATCACGCTTGGAACGGCCCGCGCCCCGCCGGGCGAGACGGACACGGGCCGTCTCGAAGTGGGGGAGACGCGGGACGGGAGCCCCGTGCGGCTGCCGGTCGCCGTCATCAACGGCGCGACGGACGGAGAGACGCTGTACGTGCAGGCGGTCAGCGACGGCGACGAGCTCAACGGGCTCGGGGTCGTCAACCGCGTCGTCCCGCGGATCGACCCGACGGAGCTGTCCGGCGCGGTCCTCGTCGTCGGCATCGTCAACTACTTCGGCTTTCAGGTCGCGGAGCATCGGAACCCGATCGACGACCGGAAAATGAACCGGGGGTACCCCGGCGACGAGGACGGGACGACGAGCGAGCGGATCGCCCACGCGACGTTCCAGGCGGCGAAGCGCGCGGACCTCATCTTAGACCTCCACCAGGGATCGACCAGCCGGATGATAAACGAGACGCGGGTGCGGTGCGGAATTCGCCATCACCTCCACGGCGACTGCCTGGAGCTCGCGAAGGTGTTCGGCTGCGGGCACGTCCTCGACATCAAGGGCCCGGACGGTCAGCTCGCGCGGGCCGGGCCGGAGCACGGGATCCCGACGATCGACCCCGAGCTCGGCGGCGCCGTCGGCTGGGACGAGGAGTCGATCCGATACGGCGTCGATGGGGTGTTCAACGTGCTCCGGCACTACGGCTTCCTCGACGGCGGCGCCGACGTCGAACGGCAGGTCCGGGCGCGCGGGTTCGACCAGTACGGGTCCCCCGCGGGCGGGCTCGTCAGATTCGAGCGCGACCTCGGCGAGCGCGTCGAGGCCGGCGACGCCCTCTTCGAGGTGACGGACACCTTCGGCGAGCTGAAAGGCCGCGTGACCGCCGACGCCGACGGGATCTTCTGGCGGACCAGGCGGCTCCCGCAGGTCGCCGCCGGCGAGTACGTCTGCTCGGTCGGCACCAACGTCGACCGCTACTGATGCCGGCCGACGCCGCCCCCGAGCGACTCGCCTGCCCCGAGTGCGGCCGGACCGTCGCCGACCGGTGGCGCTGCGAGTGCGGCGCGCCGCTGAACTTCGCCGACCCGCCGATTCCGGATCGCCCGGCCCCGGACGCCGAAGCGGGCGAGACCCTCGACACGGGCGCCGGGCTCTGGGCGTTCGCGGCGTTCCTCGCCGTCGGCGACGACCCCGCCGACCGGGTGACGCTCGGCGAGGGGATGACCCCGCTCGTCGACGCCGACGGGCCGCGGGGCGACGCCGACGGGCCGCGGGGCGAATCGAACGGTTCGCAGGGCGACGCCGGACCCAACGGAGCGGCGTGGAACGCCGAGTTCAAGCTGGAGTACGTCTTCCCCACCGGATCGTTCAAAGATCGGGGCGCGACGACGACGCTCACGCGCGCCCGGGAACTCGGCGTCGACCGCGTCGTCGAGGACTCGTCCGGCAACGCCGGCGCGGCGATCGCGACGTACGCGGCCCGGGCGGGGATCGACGCCGCGGTGTACGTCCCGGCCGACGTCAAGGAGTCGAAGCTCCGCGCGATCCGCCGCGCCGGGGCGGATCCGGTCCAGATCGAGGGCGGTCGGAGCGACGTGACCGACGCCTGCGTCGCCGCGCTCGGCGAGAGCGACGAGGGCGAAAGGGGCGCCGCTGCCGACACGGGCGACGGGAGCGGCGGCTCCGCCGAGGGCGCGTGGTACGCCAGCCACGCCTGGAACCCGGCCTTCTTCGAGGGGACGGCCACGGTCGCCTACGAGATCGCTCGCCAGCGCGGCTGGGAGGCCCCGGACGCGGTCGTCACGCCGCTCGGCCACGGCACCCTGTTCCTCGGCGCGTACCGGGGGTTCCGGCGGCTCGAACGCGCCGGCTGGATCGACGCGGTCCCGCGGTTGTTCGGCGCGCAGGCGGCCGGGATCGCCCCGATCGTCCGGGAGCTGCACGGGCCGGAGGCCGCCCACCCCGACGGACGCGTCAACGCGGCGGCCGACGGGATCCAGATCGCGGAGCCGGTTCGGAAAGGGGAGATCCTCGACGCCGTCGCCGAGACCGGCGGCGACGCGCTCGCGGTGACGGAGTCGGCGGCGGAGCGCGAGCTCGACCGGCTCCACCGGGCGGGCTTCTACACCGAGCCGACCTGCGCCGTCGCGCCGGCCGCGCTCCGGGCGCTCCGCGAGCGCGGGACCCTCGCGGCCGACGACGACGTCGTCGTCCCCCTGACCGGGAGCGGGCTGAAAGGGTGACGGGCGGCGAGTTCTGACGAGCGGCGAGTTCCCGGGTCGGCGGCCCGCGCCACCGCCACGCCTTTTCAGTCGCGCCCCGTGGGACCCCACATGGAGGTCCTCGTCTACGGCGCCGGCGCGCTCGGCAGCCTGATCGGCGGGCTGTTGGCCCGGAGCCACGACGTCACCCTCGTCGGGCGCGACCCGCACATGCGGCGGATCCGGGAGGACGGGCTCCGGATCGACGGGGAGATCGACGAGCGCGTCCGTCCGCGGGCGCTCACCGACGGGACGCACCGCGCCGCCGATCTCGCCGTGGTCACGACGAAGGCGTACGACACCGACGCGGCGGCGCGGGCGCTCGCGACCGGCGAGTACGACGCGGTCTGCTCGCTGCAGAACGGGCTCACGGGGGATCGGCTCGTCGCCGCGCTCGACCCGACCGTGCTCGCCGGCACCGCGAGCTACGGCGCCCTGCTCGCCGAGCCCGGACGGGTGACGTGTACGGGGATCGGCGAGGTCGTCGTCGGCTCGCTCGCCGGCGGTCGGGACCCCCTCGCGGAGCGCGTCGGTGCCGCGTTCGACGAGGCCGGGATCGAGACGACGGTCGCCGCGGACATGCCCCGACGCCAGTACGAGAAGCTCGCGGTCAACGCGGGGATAAACGGCCCCTCCGCGCTCGCGCGCCTCACCAACGGCGCGACGCTCGACGGGCCGGGCGGCGAGGTGGCGCGCGAGGCGGCCCGCGAGGTGGCCCGCGTCGCGCGCGCCGACGGCGTTGATCTCGGCGAGGACGAGGCGGTCACCGCCGTCGAGCGCGTCGCCGACGAAACCGCGGCCAACCGCTCGTCGATGCACGAGGACGTCGCCGCGGGGCGTCGGACCGAGGTCGACGCGATCTACGGCGCCGTCGCCGACCGCGCCGACCGCTTCGGGGCCGCGGCGCCGACGTGTCGGACGATCGCGTCGCTGATCCGCGCGTGGGAACTGGGCGAAGGGCTCCGGGAATCCGCGTGAAAAATATCCGAGAATCCGCGTGACTGCGGCCGGGAGTCGCTGGTGAACGGGGCGGCGCGGGACAGCCGGAAGGCCGTCGATACCGTCGAGCGACTACCGAGTCAGCACCACTCCTCGAGGACGGTCGCGTCGGTCTCGTCGACCGAGACCCACGCGTTCTCCCGCGAGACGTCCGCGATCACCAGCTCCGATCGCGACGCAGACGAGTCGATCGACGCCATGATGTCCGGCGAATCGTCGGCGTCGAGCGTCGGGTCCGCGGGCAGCGCGGTCCGACGGTGATCGGGGTCCGGGTCGTCCCAAGGAGTGGAACTCCGTGACATGATTGTTAATTGTTCACAGTACGTATAAGCGTTCCGAACCGAAGCCGACCGCAGTCGGCGAATTCCCGGTTCGATCGAGCGGATCGACGGCGAATCCGGGATAGAACCGTCGATCGGACGGCCCGGGGCGCCGGTCGGGCGTCGATCCGACGGATCGGTCGGATAGTTGTCGGATACGTGACGCCGTTCGAGCGCCGACCCGCGGCCGCGCCGTCTCCGACCACCTTCGCAGTATACAAGAGGTGCCACGCTGAAAGACGGTGCATGAACGTGTCAGACGCCATGACGCCGCGGTCGGATCTCGTCGTCGTCGAGATTCCCGGGAGCCGGAACGACGTGCTGGAGTACATCCAGGAGTACGGCTTCTCCTCGGTCCCCGTCGTGAAGGACGTCGACGGCGACGAGGTGTACCGCGGCCTCGTCACTCGCGACGACCTCATCGAGCAGCCGGACGAAGACCAGCTCGCGCTGCTGATGCGGGAGGTCCCGACGATCGGCGCGGACGAGGACCTCGTCGACGCCGCGGCCACGATGGTCGCCGAGCGCTCCCGCCGCCTCCCCGTCGTCGACGGCGACGAGCTCGTCGGCATCCTCACCGTCACCGACGTGGTGCGGGCGATCGCCCGCGGCGAGATCAACGGGGGCACCGAGGTCGGCGAACTCGCGACCGAGGCGGTCAACGCGACCCACACCGAGACCCCGCTGCCGGTCGCCGAGCGGGAGATCGGGCTCGCGAACGTCCCCTACGCGGTCGTGCTCGACGACGACGCCGCGATCGCCGGCATGCTCACCGAGGTCGACATTCTCGAGGTCGCCCGCGTCGTCGAGGGCGAGGCGAGCACGGGCGACTCGATCGCCGAACAGGACTCCGAGTGGTCCTGGGAGGGTATCAAGGCCACCGGCGCGCGCTACCTCCCGACCCGCAACGTGGAGCTCCCGGCGGAGGCGGCGCGCCACTTCATGACGGAGGACCTCGTCACGGTCAGCGGCACCCGGACGGCGAAGGAGGTCGCACAGGAGCTCATCAGCAACGACATCGAGCAGGTTCCCCTGGTCAACGGGACCGATCTCAACGGTATCGTGCGCGACGTCGACCTGCTGGAGGGCCTCTAGATGGCCGCGGACGACCTCGTCGAACTGGCGAAGCGACGGGGCTTCTTTTTCGGCTCGAACGGCGCGTACGGGGGGACGGCCGGCTTCTACACGTTCGGTCCGCAGGGCGCGGCGCTGAAGCGGAACCTCGAGGACGCGTGGCGCGACCGGTTCACCATCCGCGAGGGGAACCGCGAGATCGAGGCGCCGACGGTGATGCCGGAGGCCGTCTTCGAGGCGTCCGGCCATCTCGAGGGGTTCGACGACATGCTCGTCGAGTGCGGCGAGTGCGGCGAGTCCCACCGCGCCGACCACCTCGTGGAGGCCGTCACGGAGATCGAGGACGCCGAGGCGCTCCCCGGCGACGAGGTCGAGGACCTCATCGCGGACAACGAGATCGCCTGCCCCTCCTGTGGCACCCCGCTCGCCGGCGAACCGGTCGAGGACTTCAACCTCATGTTCGCGACCGACATCGGCCCGGGCGACGGCCAGCCCGGCTACCTCCGGCCGGAGACGGCCCAGGGGATCTTCGTCGAGTTCCCGCGACTGAAGGAGTACGCCCGCGGGAACCTCCCGTTCGGGATCACCCAGATCGGACCCGCCTACCGCAACGAGATCTCGCCGCGCGGCGGGCTCCTCCGCCTGCGCGAGTTCACGCAGGCCGAGCTGGAGCAGTTCATCGACCCGGAGGAGGACGAACCCCCGCTGGACCGCGTCCGCGACGTCGACGTCCGGCTGTACCCGGCGACCGAACAGGAGGCCGAGGACGGCGAGTACGTCGAGACGACGGTGGGCGAGGCGGTCGACGAGGGCGTCATCGGCTCCCCGTGGGTCGGCTACTACCTCGGCGTCGCCAAGGCGTGGTACGAGCGCGTCGGCGTCGACACCGACCGGTTCCGGTTCCGCCAGCACCTCGCGGGCGAGCGCGCCCACTACGCGGCCGACTGCTGGGACGCCGAGAGCGAGGTCGACGGCGACTGGATCGAGATCGCCGGCTTCTCGTACCGCTCCGACTACGACCTCTCGAAGCACGGCGAGTACGGCGACGACTCGTTCACCGTGTTCAAGCGCTACGACGAGCCGAAGACGGTCGAGCGCGCGACGGTCGACCCCGACATGTCAGTCCTCGGTCCCGAGTTCGGCGGCGACGCCGGCGCGGTCGCCGCGGCGCTGGAGACGCTCGCCGAGCGCGACCCCGACGCCTTCCACGGCGAGACGGTCGCGGTCGACGTGAACGGTGAAAGGCATGAAGTCGACGTCGACGTCGCGAACTTCGCCGTCGAGGAGACCACCGAGAGCGGCGAGCACATCACCCCGCACGTCGTCGAGCCGTCCTTCGGCGTGGGCCGCACCGTCCAAACGCTCCTCGCGCACTCGTATCGCGAGGACGAGGTCGACGACGAGGCGCGGACGTACCTCTCGCTGGAGCCCGAGATCGCGCCCCAAGACGCGGCGGTATTCCCGCTGGTGACGAACGACGACCGGCTCGTCGACCTCGCGGACCGGGTCGCGGGCGACCTGCGCGCGGCCGGCCTCGCGGTGGCGTACGACGACTCCGGCTCGATCGGGCGGCGCTACCGCCGCCAGGACGAGGTCGGAACGCCGTTCTGCGTCACGATCGACCGCGACGGGATCGAGGGGGACGGCCCCGACACCGTCACCGTCCGCGAGCGCGACTCGGCCGCGCAGGTCCGGGTCCCCGCCGACGACCTGGCCGGCGAGTTGGCCGCGCTCCGCGCGGGCGAGTCGTTCGACGCGCTGCGGGACCGGTACCAGAGCGTCGAGACGGACGTCGAGACCAACTGACCCGTGCCCCTTCCGGCGGCGGAGTGGCGGGCCGACGTGGAGTTCGAGCGGCGGCTGGTCCACTCCGGGGGGACCCTCTACCCGGTGCCGTACCTGCTCGGCTGGTTCACGTGGACGGAGACGCGCTACTTCCTCCTCGCCGCGCTCGCCGTCGTCCTCACGCTGGAGTTCCTCCGGCTCGTCGTCGGGCTCGACCACTGGCTCTACCGGAAGCTCACCCGGGAGTACGAGACCGACGCGCTCGCCGGCTACGCGCTGTACCAGGTGAGCATGACCGGCGCGGTCCTCCTCTTGGAGCCGACCCTGGCGATCCCCGCGATGTGGATGCTGTCGGTCGGCGACCCCGTCAGCGGCGCGCTGGGGGACAACGAGGCCACCGAGGCGAAGCGGCCCGCCGCGTGGGTCGCGATGTTCCTCGTCTGCTTCGGGCTCGCCGTTCCGTTCACCATCCCCGCCTTCGGCCCCGACGTCGGCGTCGTCGTCGCGGGCGCGGGCGCCGCCCCCGCCGCGGTCGCGGACGGCCTCCCACCGATAATCCGTGGCGTCGCCGTCGACGACAACCTCACCATCCCGCCCGCCGCCGCCGGCGGGATGCTCCTCGCGCTCGCGGTGGTGGGGTAGGCACAGCGCGGATCACGGCGCGGATCACGGCTCGGCAACGAGCGAAGAGCGAGGAGCGAGGAACGCAGAGGGCGTTTATATACAAACGCGGCGGTGGCGCGTGCCGATGAGCGCCCGGAGGGCGCGAATCGCACGCGCGAGGGAGTCGGACCGGCGCGACCGCGCCGGTCCGACGAGGCTGGGGAGGCGTGAGGTGCGGTCGTGGTGCGGGACGGGACTCAAAGGGGCAGCCGCGAGGCGGGCGCAGGCGACGGAAGCACCGCAGGGAACGAACGAAGTGAGTGACCGAGGAGCGCAACGAGCGTGCGCCCGCCTCGCGGCTGGGGCTTTGGAGGTGTTCAACGCGTCAACAACGAGAGCAACGATCGATACCCGATCAACGGAGAGATGACCAGACAGATTGCACCCGCGGCTACCGAACAAACGGGTCGCAGAGAACGAATGAGGGGACGACCGCTTACGTCGCGCGGCGTTCCGTCGCCTTCGGGCGGAGGTTCTTGTAGCCGCACTTGCGGCAGCGCTTCGCGTCGGGGGCGTTGCGGGCGTTACAGCGCATGCAGATCTGCCGGTCGAGGTTGCGGCGTTCCGCGGCGTCGAAGCTGGCCATACGGCTACTGTCGCGGCGACGCTGTAAAAGGTTGCGAGACGCGGCGGCGGGTCGGCGGTACCCCGGACCGCCGAAACCGAACGGGCGGTCCGAGCCTCAGGCGCCGGCCTCGGACAGCGCGGCCTCGATGTCCTCGCGCTGGGTGACGCCGACGAAGCGGTCCACGACGCCGTCGTCGTTCTCGATGATCAGCGTCGGGAGCGAGCGGACCTGGTACTGGTTGGCGACGTCCTGCTCCTCGTCGACGTTCACCTTCTGGAGCTCGAAGGCGTCGCCGAGGTCCTCCTGGATCTCCTCCAGGATCGGGTCCTGCGTCTTACACGGGCCGCACCAGTCAGCGTGAAAATCCAGCAGTCGAACAGTCATTATCCGACCGGTTCTACCGGCGGACCGCGCATAAGGGTTTCCCACTCGGCGATACGCGGGGGCTGTCGGATTCGGCTCGCCGGCCGCGGCCGAGGCTCGTCGGCCGCGAGCGAAACGTTTAGAACGCCGCGCGGGTCACTCACGAGTATGAGCAGTGGCTCCAACTCCGGCGGGCTGATGTCCAGTGCGGGACTGGTCCGCTACTTCGACAACGAGGACCGGAACGCGATCTCGATGAGTCCCAAGACCGTCCTCGCGTTCTGCGTCCTCTTCGGCGTCTTCGTGCAGATCCTCTCGCTGACGGTCGCCTAACGGTCCGACGTCTCCGTTCGAACACTTCCCGCCGGCTGACCGGTAGCGCGCCCTTTTTGCCCGTCCCCGACCGAGTGAGTGACATGAAAGCAGGCGTCATCGCCGTGCAGGGCGACGTGGCCGAGCACGCCGCCGCCGTCCGGAACGCCGCGGCCGCTCACGACGAGTCCGCCGAGGTCGTCGAGGTCCGCGACGCCGGTATCGTGCCGAACTGCGACGTGCTCCTCATGCCGGGCGGGGAGTCGACGACCATCTCGCGGCTGATCCACAGAGAGGGGATCGCCGCGGAGATCCGCGAGCACGTCGCGAGCGGGAAGCCCGTGCTCGCCACCTGCGCCGGCCTCATCGTCTGCTCGCGGGACGCGAAGGACGACCGCGTCGACGCGCTCGAACTCGTCGACGTCTCCGTCGACCGCAACGCGTTCGGTCGACAGAAGGACTCCTTCGAGGCGAAGATGCCGGTAACCGGTCTCGACGAGCCGTTCCACGCCGTCTTCATCCGCGCGCCGCTCATCGACGAGGTCGGCCCGGACGTCGAGGTGCTCGCGACCGTCGACGGCCGCCCGGTGGCCGTTCGCGACGGCCCCGTCGTCGCCACCGCGTTCCACCCGGAGCTCACCGACGACCCGCGGATCCACGACCTCGCCTTCTTCCCCGATCGCGAGGTGGTCGCGTGAGCGACCCCGAGACCGACGCGCGAGAGGACCCCGACGCCCCGCCCGAGGCCGTCCTCGACGAGCTGTTCGCCACCATCGCGTCCCGGAAGGCGGAGCTCCCCGAGGGCTCGTACACGGCCTCGCTTTTTACCCACGAGAAGGGCGAGAACGCCGTCTTAGAGAAGATCGGCGAGGAGTCGACCGAGGCCATCCTCGCGGCGAAGGACGACGATCTCGACGAGCTCACCGCCGAGAGCGCCGACCTCGTCTATCACCTGCTGGTGCTGCTCGCGATGAAGGATCTCGACCTCGACGACCTCCGCGGCGAGCTCCGCGAGCGGTTCTGACCGCCCACTGCTCGCCGCCTACCGCTCCCGTTCCAGCTCGCGGTCGATGTCGTCGAGCTCCTCCGTCTCGAGCTCGCTGGCGATCCGGCGCTCGAACTCCGCCTCGCTGATCTGTCCCTCGACGTACTGCTGGCGGAGGCGGTCCTGCCTGCTCTCCGAGGCGTCACCGGACGCGGTCGACGAGCTCGACCGCGACGCGCCGATCGAGTCCGAGTTCGCGGTCGGGTCGTCGCTCCCGAGGAACCAAGAGCCCGCCTTGTACGCGACGTACGCGAGCCCGGCGAGAACGGCGAGCGTGACGACCCCCGAGATCACCGCCCACGCGATGCTGAGGATCGCCGAGACGACGGAGACGAGGACGCTGACGCCGATGAGGACCGCCAACGCGACCGCGCCGTAGTAGAGGGCCTTCTTGCCGTCCATACCGAGGAGTCACGGGTCCGAGCGCAAATACCTTCTCCCGGGCTCGTCTGAGTGGCGGGCCCCTCGGCGTCAGAAGACTTATTCGATGCTACGGTCGTAAGTCAGTGAAATGAATCAGGAGCCGCGAGCGGCGACGATAGATACGGCCTCGGTCCGCGGGGAGGACCGCCCGTGACCGGAGAGCCGGATCCGGACGCCGACCGGCGGACCGTCGGTCGGCGGACCGCCCTCGGCGCGCTCGCGGGCGCCGGGAGCGCCGCGGTCGCCGGCTGCTCCGGCTCCGAGGCGGACGACGCCGCGGCCGCCGGGTTGGAATCGGACCGGCTCGACGAGCTCGCGGCCCGGTTCGCGCCGACGCTGTACTTCGATTCGGCGGAGCCGTGGTTCCCCACGGACCCGCGCCCGTACGCGACCGAGGAGGACGGCGAGACGGTGGTCGACGGCTTCGCGGCGTTCGACGGCTACCACGAGCGGTACGACGAGGCCGGCGAGCCGCCGAACCCCACCGTGTTCTACAACGGGGTCCGGTACGAGGACTCCCCGCTCGCGGTCGTTCAGTTCTGGTTCTACTCCGCGTTCGACCAGTTCACCGCGAACTTCCACTGGCACGACTGGGAGGTGCTCCACGTCTTCGTCGACCTCGACACCGGCGACCCCCAGCTGTACGTCGCCAGCTCGCACTCCCGGAGCGTCCCGAACAACGAGTTCCTCGACCCCGACCCCGACGTGGTCCCGCGGATCCTCCCCGAGCTCGGCTCGCACTCCAGCACGCTCTCGGTCAACGAGATCCCCGACCGGTTCCAGCGGGTCGGCGAGGACGGGCTGCTCGCGGACATCACGAACACGACGATCGACACCGTCGAGGACCTCCTCGGGATCCCGATCGCGTACGGCCTTCCCCGCGACGAGGGGGCCCGGCTCCCCTTCGTCGTCCCCGAGTACGAGGGCGAGCCGATCTACGAGCACCCAGACCTCCCGTCCGTCACCGAGGAGTCGCTGGTCGACGGGGCGCTGAGCGTCCGATCGCTCGACGCCCTGCGGTCGCCCCCGACCGACCTCCCGCTCCGGGAGACGGGGATCGCGTTCCGCCACGCCGACCGCGAGGACGCGCTCGCGGACGAGACCGTCGACGAGGTCGTCGGCTACGAACTCGTCGAGAGCGCCGAACTGGAGGGGATATCGGCGTTCACCGGGCCGCAGCTCAGCTTCGAGTTCGCCGTCCCCGAGGCGGTCGAGGACGCCGTCGCGAGCCACATCACGACCACCGGCGTGCCGTGGGAGCAGCCGCGCTACGAGAACCCCGCGCTCGACGTCACGGCCGGGAACCACCGCGCCGAGCTCGCCGACCGATACGACGCCATCGCCGGCGACGCGGAAGTCGGCGGCGACGCCGCGGGCGCGCTCGACGCGGTCGTCGCCCGCGTGACGCGGGCGACCGAGACCGACGAGGCCCCCGACGGCGAGGGGCTGACGACGGCCGACGCGGGCGTCGAGTCGTTCGTCCTGATCGAGAGCGACCCCGAGGCGGTCCCGACGTTCGCGGGCGGGATCGCGGTCGCGAACGGCGTCCCCGAGGGCGACCACCGGCTGACGGTGAACGGCGCGGGGCGGGCACCGCACAGCGAGGAGCTGACGGTCTCGGCTGACGAGCCAGTGACGGCCGCCGGCGTCGACGGCGAGATCCCGCTCGTCGCCCGCGAGGACGCGCGGAAGGTGGAGCTCTCGGACGAGGAGAGCGACGTCGACCTGACGCGGACGGCGATCGAGGACGACTTCGCCGGTCGGATCTACGACTCCGCGATCGACGGGAGCGACGCGGCCTACGTCCACGCCGGCGGCGCGTACACGACCGAGGTCCGCGACGCCGACGACGAGGTCGGCGCGTACCGGGTCAACCCGGACCCGCCGGGCTCGGAAGGCGATGACGGCGGGGATTCGGGCGACGGCGACGACGGCGAGGGGCGCTCGCCGATCCGGATCGACCGCCCGGAGACCGGGGCGGCCCCGCTCGCCGGCTACGTCGCCGACGTGGCCGAGGAGACCCGCGCCGCGGTCGCGGCCGCGGCGGCGGAGGGCGGCGACGGAGACGGCGATGACGACGACGGGAGCGACGACACAGGTGGCGGGAGCGGGACGAGCGGCGGCGGAGGCGGTTCGGGCGGCGGCCCGTCGAACGCGGTGAACGGGCTCGAACGCGCGCTCGCGGCCGCGGTCGACGCCGCGGAGCGGGCCGAGGAGCGCGCCCGCGAGGGCGACGGCGAGGGGACGGAGCGTCAGCTGGCGAACGTGCTCGACCGGATCGCGCGGATCGAGGAGCGACTCGCGGCGGCGCGCGAGGGGCTCCCGCCCGGGCTCGCGAACGCGACCGGGAAGCGGGTCGAGCAGGCGACGAAGCGGGTCGAGCAGGCGCGGAACGCCGGGAAGCTGTAGGCGACCGGCGGTTCCGGCGCCGGCGCGTCCCGCTCTCAGTCCACGAGGCGGTGTGTCACACCGCACCAGTGGATGGAAAGCTATACGACGCCGACCCGACCACGAGTATATAAGCAGATGTCTCAGGAGGGTTACGACCACACCGCGGTCGAGAATCGGTGGCAGGAGGCGTGGGAGGACGCCTCCGTGTATCACACGCCGGACGAGGCCGACGACCCCACCTACGTGCTGGGGATGTACCCGTACCCGTCGGGGAAGCTCCACATGGGCCACGTCCGCAACTACACCATCACGGACGCGTACGCCCGGTACCGCCGGATGCGCGGCGACGACGTGCTCCACCCGATGGGATGGGACGCGTTCGGGCTCCCCGCCGAGAACGCCGCCAAGGAGCGCGACACCAACCCCCGCGACTGGACGTTCGACTGCATCGACACGATGAAGGGCCAGATGAAGTCGATGGGGTTCGGCTACGACTGGGAGCGGGAGATCACCACCTGCACGCCGGAGTACTACAAGTGGAACCAGTGGCTGTTCAACCGCTTCGCCGACGCCGACCTCGTGGAGCGGCGCGACGCCGAGGTGAACTGGTGTCCCTCCTGCGAGACGGTCCTCGCCGACGAGCAGGTCGAGGGCGACGCCGAGCTGTGCTGGCGCTGCGACACGCCCGTCGAGACCCGCGACCTCGACCAGTGGTTCCTGAAGATAACCGAGTACGCCGACGAGCTGCTGGAGGCCATCGACGACCTGGAGGGGTGGCCCAACTCGGTGCGCCAGATGCAGCGGAACTGGATCGGCCGGCAGTACGGGACGACGCTGGACTTCGAGGTGAGCGAGGCGCGGAGCGCCTCGAACGGACGCGGCGAGGGAATCGAGCCGCGGGAGTACGGCCCCGTCGAGGCGTTCACCACCCGCGTCGACACCGTCCACGGCGCGACGTTCTTCGCGCTGGCGCCGGACCACCCGATCAGCGAGGAGCTTGCCGCCGAGGACGACGCCGTCCACGAGTTCGTCCACCACGAGGCCGACCCCGAGGGCGACGAGCCGAACGGCGTCGAGACCGACCTCACGGCCACGAACCCGGCCACGGGCGAGGAGATCCCCGTCTTCGTCGCCGACTTCGTCCTCTCGGACGTGGGGACGGGCGCGCTGATGGCGGTGCCCGCGCACGACGAGCGCGACCACGCCTTTGCGACGAAGATGGGCGTCGAGATCCGGCCGGTCGTCGCGCCGGAGCCAGACGACTGGGACGGCGAGACGGTTCCGGACGCGCCGGACGTGAGCGAGGCGGCGTTCACCGACGACGGCGTCCTCATCGACTCCGGCGAGTACAGCGGTCTCGACAGCGAGACGGCCCGCGAGCGGCTCACCGCGGACATCGAGAGCGCCGCGGAGAGCGCCCAGTACCAGCTGCGCGACTGGGGCATCTCCCGCCAGCGCTACTGGGGCACCCCGATCCCGGTCGTCCACTGCGACGACTGCGGCCCGGTGACGGTCCCGGACGAGGACCTGCCCGTCGAACTGCCGGAGTTCATCAACACGACCGGGAACCCGCTCGACGCCGCCGAGGAGTGGAAGGCGACGACCTGTCCGGAGTGCGGCGAGCCGGCCGCCCGCGAGACCGACACGATGGACACGTTCGTCGACTCCTCGTGGTACTTCCTGCGCTACGTCTCGCCGGGCCTGGACGACGCGCCCTTCGACTTAGAGCGCGCGAACGACTGGATGCCGGTCGACCAGTACGTCGGCGGCATCGAGCACGCCGTGATGCACCTGCTGTACTCCCGCTTCTTCACCAAGGTGTTGGCCGACGAGGAGGGGCTGGAGCACCGCGAGCCGTTCACGAACCTGCTGGCGCAGGGGATGGTCCAGCTGGAGGGCGAGAAGATGTCCAAGTCGAAGGGGAACGTCGTCTCCCCGCAGCGCATCGTCGACGAGTACGGCGCCGACACGGCCCGGCTGTTCATGATGCAGGCGGCCCAGCCCGAGCGCGACTTCGACTGGTCCGAGGAGGGCGTCCGGTCGACCCACCGCTTCCTGGCGCGGCTGACGGACCTTGTCGAGGGGTACGCCGCGGGCGCGGCGGAGACCGCACCCCCTGACGCCGACCGCGACACGGTCGACGACTACGTCGCCGACGAGGTCGACGCCGCCGTCGCCATCGCGGGCGACGAGTACGACGGCCTCACGTTCAACGTCGCGCTCCGCGAGGCGCAGGACCTCGTGGGGACGCTGCGGAGCTACCGCGGGCACGCGGACCCGGACCCGGACACCTACGAGCGCGGGCTCGACGTCGCCGTCCGCCTGCTCGCGCCGGTCGTCCCGCACCTCGCCGAGGAGCTGTGGGCGACGCTGGGTCGCGACGGCTTCGTCGTCGAGGCCGACTGGCCGACCGCGACGGTCGACCGCGAGACGGTCGAGAAGCGGCGCCGACTGGTGACCAACACCCGCGAGGACGTGCGCGACATCGTCGAGGTCGCCGGCATCGAGGACCCCGAGCGGATCGACGTCGTCGTCGCGTCCGACTGGAAGTACGACGCGCTGGAGGTCGCGATCGACAGCGACGCGGACAACCTCATCTCGGAGTTGATGGCGGAGAGCCACATCCGGGAGCGGGGCGACGACGCCGCCTCCTACGGCCAGGACCTGCAGGCGAACCGCGAGGCGCTGCAGGAGACCCTGTCGGGCGACGAGGAGTACGAGGCGCTGCGCGCGGCCTCGTGGCTGATCGAGCGCGAGTTCGACGCCCCGGTCCGCGTCGAGCGCGCCGCGGACGCCGACGACGCGGTGGTCCGGAAGGCCGAGCCCGGCCGGCCCGCGATCGACATCGTCGAGTAGGGGTCCGGCTCTCGTCCGGCAGACGGCGTCCGAACTGCCGCCGGGCGCAGACGCCCGACCGGTCGATGCCGGCCGGCGTTCTCGACGCGGAACATCACTGGTTAGTGACACCAATCCAATGTAAAAATACGTAAATTATCTATGATAGTGTGTGAATATCACGCACGAGATGCAGTACACCATCGAGAAGGGTCCGAGCTACGCGGTGTTGCGAACGACCATGGACCGAGACGACCGACTCATGGCCGAGACCGGGGCGATGATAAGCCGGAGCGAGAGCGTCGACGCGGACGCCGAGGTGGGCGGCGGTGAAGGGGTCGGCGGGATCATCAAGTCGGCGATCAGTTCGAGTCAAGACGTGGTGGAGAACGCCTTCGAGGCGACGGCGGACGGGGCCGAGATCACGCTGGCGCCCGACCATCCGGGTGACGTCTTCGCTGTCGACGTCGGCCGAGACGGGCCGATCAAGGTCAATTCGGGGGCGATCCTCGCGTGGGAGCCGACCGTCGAGCGGTCCACGGCGTTCAACGACGCGCAGGGCTTCTTCTCCTCGGGAAGCCTCCGCGTCCTCGAACTGTCGGGAACCGGGCAGTGCTTCCTCTCGGCGTACGGCTCGATCGTCGAGACGGACGTGAAGCCCGACGATCCGACGGTGGTCGACACCGATCATCTGATCGCGTGGACGGACGGCCTCGCGGTCTCCAGAGAGACGGACGGCACGATCAAGTCGGCGGTGCTCGGCGGCGAGGGGCTCGTCTCGAAGTTCTCCGGCGAGGGCCGCGTGTGGATCCAGACGCGCAACCCGGCGGTGTTCCGGACGACCACCGGTGGAGAAAGCGGCGAGGACGAGGGGGACGCGGGCATGGGCGTCGAAGACTTCCTCTGATCGCGTCGATACTGTCTCCCCACCGCCGAGACGCCCCGCGCCAGGGTTTCGACCGGAAATCCGCGCCCGCCCCGGAAACGATTAGTCGGCGGCGCCACCCGATCGGGTATGGACGATCCCTACGCCCCGGCCCGCGACGCCCTCGCCGGCGACGGGCTGGCCGGCGACGCGGCCGACGGCGACGCGCCC